>JAFAMT010000130.1 GCA_019233085.1 Herbaspirillum sp. | reverse complement strand
CGGCTCCTTCTGTGGCTACCTCACCAGCGCCTGGCTCTCCGACACCATCGGACGGCGCCGCTGCTTCATGCTCTTCGCCGTCATGGGCATCGTGCTGGTACTGGGCTATACGCAGATGATCATCACCGATGGCTGGATGCTGTTGCTGGGCTTCGTGCTGGGCTTCTTCCTCTCGGGCATCTTTGCCGGCATGGGCGCCTACCTCTCGGAGCTGTTCCCCAGCGACGTGCGCGGCTCGGGCCAGGGCTTCTGCTACAACTTCGGCCGCGCCATCGGGGCGATCTGCCCGGCGCTGGTGGGCTATCTCAGCAACAGCATGCCGCTGGGCCAGACCATCGGCTGGATCGCCGCCGCCTGTTATGCCCTGGTGATCGTGGCCTGCCTGATCCTGCCCGAGACACGCGGCAAGGAACTGGAGGCGGCCGTGGCGGTTTCCTGAGCACTCCGTAGCCGCCAATGACAACAGGCCGGCATGATGCCGGCCTGTTGTCATTGCGTCTTCCGCAGGTCCTGCTTTCAAGCGGCATCGCTCAATAGGCGCTGGCCTGGTCCAGCAAGCCGATGTCGTCGGCCTCCAGCTGCAAGCGGGTGGCGGCGACCAGGGCATCGAGCTGCGCCAGCGAGGTGGCGCTGGCGATCGGGGCCGTCACGCTGGGGCGGGCGATCAGCCAGGCCAATGCCACCGAGGCCGGCGTGCTGGCGCGACGCTCGGCCACCGTGTCCAGCGCGGCCAGGATCTTCAGGCCGCGCTCGTTGAGATAGCCCTTGACCCGGCCACCGCGCGCGGCGCTCTTGCCCAGGTCGGCCTCGCTGCGGTACTTGCCGCTCAGGAAGCCGCTGGCCAGCGAATAGAAACCGATCACCCCTACGCCATGTTCCAGGCAATACGGCTCCAGCTTGCGCTCGAAGTCCTCGCGGGCGATCAGGCTGTATTCCGGCTGCAGCGTCTGGTACAGCGGCAGGCCCAGTTGCTCACCGACCTGGCGTGCCTGGGCCAGGCGCTCGACATCGTAGTTGGAGGCGCCGATGATGCGCACCTTGCCGGCCTTGACCAGTTCGCCATAGGCCTCCAGGGTTTCTTCGAAGGGGGTGCTGCGGTCATCATCGTGCGACTGGTAGAGATCGATATGGTCGGTCCGCAGGCGACGCAGCGAATCTTCCACGGCGCGCAGGATGTAGGCTTTCTTCAGGCCGATGCGACCCTCGCCCATGTCCTTGCCGACCTTGGTGGCGATGACCACCTTGTCGCGCCGACCGCCCTGGGCCAGCCATTTGCCGATGATGGTCTCGGATTCGCCGCCCTGGTTGCCGGGCACCCAGCGCGAATAGACGTCGGCGGTGTCGATCAGGTTCAGGCCGGACTCGACGAACTTGTCGAGGATGGAGAAGGAGGTCTTCTCGTCGATGCTCCAACCGAAGACGTTGCCGCCAAAGGCCAGCGGGGCCACTGCAATATCGGATTTGCCAAGCTTGCGTTGTTGCATCGGAATCTCCTCTTGTCATGATGGTCGGAAACAGTGGCGTCCATTGTAGGCGCGGCCCGCAAACTCTGCTGGCGAGCATCTTCCAAGCAGGGCCGCCAGCGCGTTAAGATAGCCGCCACGTCATTCATGCAGCCCACCTGCCCGTCCTCCATCCTCATGAAGCCCAGCACCGCCTCCACCGAACTGGCCCAGCGCCGCGCCGGCAAGCTGACCGACACCGTGTATGCCAGCCTGCGCGACGACATCTACGCCTTCCGCCTGCTGCCCGGCGACCGCTTCGCCGAGAATGACGTGGCCGAACGCCTGCAGGTCTCACGCACCCCCGTGCGGGAAGCGCTGATGCGGCTGCAGAGCGAGGGGCTGGTGCGCGGCCATTTCCGCAACGGCTGGGAGGTGGTGCCAATCGACCTGGCGCGCTTCGCCTCGCTCTATGAATTGCGCGAAATGTTGGAACTGCATGCGGTACGCAAGCTGTGTTCCCCGCGCATCGCGCCCGAGCGTCGCCAGCAACTGGTGGCGGCACAGGGCGCCATCTGGCAATGCGCCGCCACCGACCGCCTGCCCGACGGCCTGGCCGTGGCGGCCCTGGATGAGGGCTTTCATGCGGCGCTGGTGCAGGCGGCGGGCAATGGCGAAGCCGACAGCGTCTATCGCCAGTTGACCGACCAGCTGCGCATCATGCGTCGACTCGATTTCGCCTATGGCGACTGCATCGACGACACCTACGCCGAGCACTCCGCCATCCTGGACGCCATCGCCGGCGCCGACGCCGACCTGGCCGCCGCCCTGATCGCCCGGCACATCGAGGACAGCCATACCGTGGTCGAGCGCCTCGCCATCACCCGCCTGGAACAGGTGCGCGCCGAGTCGGTGCAGGCCGCACCGCCGCAAGGCAAGGTGGCCCCCACCGGAGCACCGGCGCGACGCAAGCGCTTCGGCTGAGCAAGGCTGGCTGCTCCGGGCCGCCGCCTCGATCTCCTTCTTCCTGAACCAGTAGCGGACTGTGATTCCGCATGTATGCTTGCCGCCAGGCAAATGGCATGAAAGCTGCTTTTGTGAGCGCAGGATTTATGCATACATAAATTCAGACGCGTGGCCCGACGCCTCATCCGGCAGCACCGGGCCTCCCCATCCGGCTTTCTGTACAGGAGAATCGCATGACCACCCTCACCCATACCGTCCCGGCGAGCACGCAGGGACTGTTGCGCAACCGCTGGTTCCAGTTGCTGATCGGCCTGATCTGCATGATGGCCATCTCCAGCCCGCAATATGTCTGGACCCTGTTCACCAAACCCCTGACCGCCAAGCTGGGTGTGCCGCTGTCGGAACTGCAGATCACCTTTTCCATGCTGATCGTGCTGCAGACCTTCTTCTCGCCCTTCCAGGGCAGCCTGATCGAGCGCTTCGGCGCGCGTCGCCTGATCGCCATCGGCACCTTCATGTCCGGCCTGTCGTGGGTACTGGCGGCGCAGGCCTCCAGCATCGGCATGTTCTACCTGGCCTATGGGCTGGTGGGCGGGCTGGGCACCGGCATCGTCTATGTCGGCGTGGTCGGCCAGATGGTGCGCTGGTTCCCGGACCGGCGCGGCTTCGCCGTAGGCATGGTGGCGGCCGGCTATGGCATGGGCGCGATCCTGACCACCTTCCCGATCTCAGCCTCGCTGGCCGGTGCCGGACTGGAAACCACCCTCTGGCAGTTCGGCCTGGTGTTTGCGGCCATCGGTGTGATCGCCTCGCAGGCCCTGCGCTCGCCGGACGCCAGCCACGCCGCCGCCATGCCGGCCCCGGCCATTGCGGCCAGCACGCATGACCTGGCGCCGCGCCAGATGCTGCGCACCCCGCTGTTCTGGCTGATGTTCGCGATGATGACCATGATGTCGACCTCGGGCCTGATGGTGACCTCGCAGATGGCCACCTTCGCCCGCGACTTCGGCGTGGCCAACGTGATGGTGTTCGGCCTGGCCGCGCTGCCGCTGGCCCTGACCATCGACCGCCTCACCAATGGCCTGACCCGTCCCTTCTTCGGCTGGATCTCGGACCGCTATGGCCGCGAGAACACCATGTTCTTCGCCTTCGCCCTGGAAGGTGTGGCCATGGCCCTGTGGCTGGCCACGCGGGAGAACGCGGTGCTGTTCGTGCTGCTGTCGGGCGTGGTGTTCTTCGGCTGGGGCGAAATCTTTTCGCTCTTCCCCTCCACCCTGACCGATACCTTCGGCACCCGCAATGCCACCGCCAACTATGGCTGGCTGTATATCTCGCAGGGAATCGGCTCCATCTTCGGCGGCCCGCTGGCAGCGATGATGCACGAGAAGACCGGCAGCTGGCACCCCGTGTTCGGCACCGCCATTACGCTGGACATCCTGACCGCCTGTCTGGCGCTGATGGTCTTGAAGCCCTGGCGCGCGCGCTACCTGGCCAGGGTCGCAGGCTGAGATTCGCACCTTCCCTCCTCTGAACCACGATGCCGTCCGGTGCCACGCCGGGCGGCATTTTCCTTTGCCGGCATCGGGGCCGCTTCACGCTAGAGCGACGAGCACGGCCCTCCTGCCGTATACTTCCCCATCTCCTGCATCGGCTTGCAAGCCATCTGCAAGCGGCTTGCAAGCCTTTGTAACGCCCCAGCAACCCAATGCGGTCATGCGGGTCTGACCCTCCCGCGCCTCATCACAAGAACACACTACCGCTGCCTCATGGAAATCGTCTTTACCGTCCTGATCCTGCTGCTGGCCGTCGCCGTCTCCGGCGTGGTGGCACGCCTGATGCCCGTCAAGCTGCCCCTGCCGCTGTTCCAGATCGCCCTCGGGGCGCTGCTGGCGCTGCCCCTGTTCGGCCTGCGCATCAGCTTCGATCCGGATCTGTTCCTGCTGCTGTTCATCCCGCCGCTGCTCTTCACCGACGGCTGGCGCATGCCCAAGCGCGAGTTCTTCCGGCTGGCGCGCCCTATCCTGGCGCTGGCCCTGGGGCTGGTGCTGTTCACGGTGGTGGGGGTGGGTTACTTCATCCACTGGATGATCCCGGTCATCTCGCTGCCCTCGGCCTTTGCACTGGCCGCGGTGCTCTCGCCCACCGATGCTGTGGCGGTCTCTTCCATCATCGGCAAGGGGCGCCTGCCGGCATCGATGCAGCACGTGCTGGAAGGCGAGGCGCTGATGAACGATGCTTCCGGCCTGGTGGCCTTCAAGTTCGCCGTCGCCGCCGTGATCACCGGCAGCTTCTCGCTGGTGGATGCCAGCCTGTCCTTCGTGCTGATCTCGGCAGGCGGTATCGCTGTGGGCCTGATCGTGGCCTGGGGCTTCGGACTGATCCGCCGCAAGATCATCGAATGGGCCGGCGATGAACCGGGCATCCAGGTGGTGTTGCTGCTGCTGATCCCGTTTACCGCCTATATCTTTGCCGAACACTTTGGACTGTCGGGCATCCTGGCGGCGGTGGCCGCCGGCATGCTCATGCCCTATCTCGAAACGGCCGGTGCCGAATCGGCGGCCACCCGCATCCAGGGCCACAGCATCATGACCATGCTGGAATTCGTCTTCAACGGCATGTCCTTCCTGCTGCTGGGCCTGCAATTGCCGGGCATCGTCAGCCTGGCCCATGCGGATGCCAGGATGGCCGGCAACGTACCGGTGTGGCATCTGTTCGTCTACATCCTGGCCATCACGGTGGCGCTGATCGTGCTGCGCTTCGTGTGGGTCTGGATCAACCTGCGCATGCGCCGCTTCGCCTCGGCCCTGCGTGGCCAGAGCGGACGCAACCGCCGCTTCGACCTGCGCCTCATCAGCATCACGGCGCTCTCAGGCGTGCGCGGCGCCATCACCCTGGCCGGCGTGATGTCGCTGCCGCTGCTGCTGAGCGAGCACACGCCCTTCCCGGCACGCGACCTGCTGATCTTCCTGGCCACCGGGGTGATCGTTTGCTCGCTGCTGTTCGGCAGCTTCCTGCTGCCGTGGCTGCTCAAGGACCTGCAGCTCGATGCCGAGGTCAAGCGTCGCCGTGCCGAGGAAATGATGGCGCGCCTGCGCCTGTCGGAGGCCGCCGTGCGCAGCATCGAGACGGCCCAGGAGCGCATGGGGGGCAGCCTCGATGAAACCGACCTGGCGCTGCTGACCGAAGTCAGCGGCAGCCTGCTGGCGACCTATCGGATGCGCATGAATGCCGAGAGCGATTCGGAAGATACCCAGCGCGCCGCCAACCGCTTCAAGCAGTTCGAGCGCGAGCTGCGCCTGGAAGCGCTCCGCGCCGAGCGCCTGGAGGTGCACTACCTGCGCGCCGAACAGCGCATCAATGACGAAACCTTCCTGATGCTGATCAACCAGATCGACATGGCCGAGACCTGGCTCCTGGGTTCATTGAATGCCTCGAACCTGCATCACTGAGGGCCGCCCATGCTAATGGGAGAAGCCGGAACGACAAAGCCCGCAGCGCCAACCAGCGCTACGGGCTTGGGGTGAAACCGGTACGGCAGGAATCAGGAAGAAGGAATCAGGCCACCGAATTGACGGTGGTGCCGATGATCTCGCCGGTGGAATTGCGCGAGGCTTGCTCGCGGCGGTTGCGGTCTTCGCGGGCGGTCTCGGCACGGGTCTCGTCGGCCTGGATCTCCTGCTGACGCTGGATCTCGGCCTTGGCGGCGGCGGCGGCCTCGTCGGCGCGACGGACGGTGACCGGATCATTGGCCTTGCCTGTAGAGGTCGAGTTGCCGTTGGGGTCGGAGATGACGGCGTTGACGGCCGAGGCGATGTCGATGGGCATGATGTACTCCCTGTTGCAGTTGCGCTGACTTGGCTGGTGTAGCCGATGATCCAGGAAGCGGATCGCGGCATGAATACCGCTATGTTACGCCGATTGACGCGCCATGCCACGCCGGAATCCGGTCAACTGAAAAAAAATTCACCCGCCGTGGTATCCGCGCCTGATCAGGCTGACAAGAACATGGCAGGAAGACATTCCGGCATGACAACTCCTTGACGCCAAGTCATGCAAGCTGCCCGGTTCCGCTAGTGGCAATCCGGCACGTTCTGGTCCAGGTAGACCTCGAAGGCGACGTTGTTGACCCACTTCTTGATGACGTTGCGCCAGAACGCATCGTTCCATCTCCCGGCCAGTTGCTGCAGCCTGGCCAGCTCGGCGGCGTCGGCGCCGCGCACCTGGAGCACCAGCTCCTGGCGGCTCTCGGGTGCCAGCTGGGCCGAGAATTTCTTCCATTCGGGCAGCGTGAGCAGGGTCTTCATCAGGGTGTCGTCGTGCACGGCCGCATCGCACTGGCCGGTACGCACCGCCAGCAGGGAATCGGCCGGGGCCGGCATCACCTTCTCGATGGCGCCGTAGCGCGTCGCCAGGCTGTCCACATAGGGCGAACCGGCGGAGACGCAGACGGTGCGTCCCTTGAGGTCAGCCCACTTCCTGATGGTGGTATCGGTGCGCATGATGGCCATGCCGCCGGCGCTGTAGCCGGTGGGAATACGGATCGTATCGGGTGGCAGCAACTGCCCCGCACCGTTACGTGTAAAGACCAGTGCCGCACGCAAACCGGCCACGCCCCTGGGCGCGGCGCGGTCGTCGGCATTGGCCTGGAGATCGGGCTTGGCACCGAGTTGCGCGGCCAGGTCGTCGGCCAGGACGGTGGCGATGTTTTCCGGCGTGCGGAATTTCATGCCGCCCCTGTAGAGCGGTGGCACGTGGTCCAGGCCGATCCGCACCTGGCCGCTGCGCCTGGCCTCGTCCAGCATGCCCGCCTGGGCCGCGCCCGCCAGCAGGCAGGCCTGCAGCAGCAGCAACATGCGATGCAGGGGGAGGGTTGTCATGATCATGGCCGGACCGGGAAACGTGTCAGACGTATTGATAACGCAGCAGGCGATGCTTCAGGTTCTCCAGGATCACCTGGTCGATCAGCGCTGCCAGGATGGCGATGGTCAGGATGTTGGCCATCACGCCCACCATGTCGGCGGTCTCGCCCGAATAGGCCAGGGTACGCCCCAGGCCCTTGCCGAAGCCCACCAGCATCTCCGCCGAGATCAGCGCGCGCCAGGCATTGCCGAAGGCCAGCTGGGCACCGGTGATCAACTCCGGCATCACTGCCGGCAGGTAGACCCGGCGCAGCATGGACAGGCGCGACGCGCCCATCACCCGCGCCGCCGAGACATGCACCTGCTGCACGCTTTCGGTGGCATTCATCACCGACAGCGCCGCCGGGAAGAAGGCGGCGATGGCCACCACCACCACCATGGGCAGGTTGCCGAAACCCATCAGGATCAGGAATAGCGGCACCCAGGCAATCGAAGGGATCGACTGCAGGATCACGATGGCCGACTTCAACACTTCACGGAAGAAGAACAGCACCGCGCCAATCAGGCCGAAGCCGATCCCCAGCACCAGCGCCGAGCCGTAGCCCAGGCCCAGGCGGTAGAGGCTGCCGAACAGGGCCAGGCGGAAACTGCTGGATTGCACCTCATCCCACAGGCGCGCCGCCACTGCGGGTACGCCGGGCATCAGGAAGGACGGCAGCGACCAGGCCGCGATCTGCCACATCAGGAGGATGAAGACGATGGCCACGGCCATGGCCAGCTTCTTGCGGTAACCGGTAACGCGACGCACAGAGCTCATAGGACTAATAAAAGACGATGGCCGGAGCAGGT
Source organism: Herbaspirillum sp. (assembly GCA_019233085.1). Lineage (GTDB taxonomy): Bacteria > Pseudomonadota > Gammaproteobacteria > Burkholderiales > Burkholderiaceae_D > Herbaspirillum. The sequence goes on along the minus strand of JAFAMT010000130.1, from coordinate 11,474 downwards.
CCGGCCAGGTAAAAAAACTAAGTTTCCACCCGCACGCGCATCACAGCTTGCGCGCGTTCTGCCACGACAGGTCGGTGATGGAATTCACATCGAAGGGCTTGCCGTCGCGGGTCTTCAGCGAACCCTGCGATTGCAGGATATCGGCGATTTCCTGCATGCGGTCCTGGTCTTTCTTGCTGATCTTGGGGGTGAAGGTCTGGCTCTTGATGGCGTCGCGGATCACGTCTTCGCGCAGCATCTCGCCGTGCTTGAGGGTCTTCAGGGTCGGCTCGGCGATGAAGTAGCCGGCGATCAGCTTGGAGGCCTCGGCGGGCTTCTTCTGCAGCAGGGTGATGGCGTCACGCTGGGCGTCGAGCGACTTCCAGACAGCATCACGGCGCTTCTTGAGCGTTTCCCCGGAGGTAATGACCACCATGCAGGGGAAGGGCCAGACTTCGCCGATCTCATAGACCTGCTTGACCGGCGCGATCAGTTGCGCGATGCGCGCCTGCGGCTCGAACAGGAAGGCCGCATCCACGCGCTTGCCCACCAGCGACTGCACCGCCACCTGGGGCGAGACGCCCATCACGTTGACGTCGTCCGGCTTGACGCCGGCATCGCGCAGCACCACGCCCTTGAGCACCGTGTCGGCAGTACTGCCTTCGGCTTGCGAGGCCAGGGTCTTGCCCTTCAGGTCGGCGACCTTGTTGATGCCCGAGTCCTCGCGCGCCACCAGGGCGTGGTAACCCAGCTGGGCACCGCCGACCACCTTCAGGTCAGCGCCCTTGGAGGCCCAGGCCACCGCATTGGAGAAGCCGAATACGCCACTATCGAGCTGGCCGCCGACGATGGCCTTGACCAGATCGGTGCCGGACTTGAACTCGATCAGTTCCACGTCCAGACCATACTTCTTGTAGAGACCGGCTTCATAGGCGGCCATGGCCTGGGCATCGTCCATGACGCGCAGATAGCCGATCTTGAATTTTTCCAGGGCAAAGGCATTGCCGGTGAAGACCAGTGCAGCGGCCGCGACGGCCGGTGCCAGGATGCGTGCGAGTTTCATACTCCAACCCCTTCCAGTTTTTTGGCAAAATCATCCTGCTCGGCGTGAATGCCCAGCAGGCAGAGGATCTCGCGGCGTACCGCCGCGAATTCGGACAGGTCATGCGTCTTGTCGTGATGCACCAGGTTGAACTCCTTCAAGACCTTGGCCGGGCGCGGGCTGAACACGAAGATGCGGTCGGCCAGGAACAGCGCCTCGTCCACATCGTGCGTCACCAGCACCACGGTCGGGCCCTGCTGGCGGATCAGGTCGCGCAGGGCATCCTGCAGGGTCATGCGGGTCAGTGCATCGAGCGCACCGAAGGGCTCGTCCAGCAGCAGCGCCTTGGGCTGCGAAATGAAGGCCCGCGCCAGGGCCGCGCGCTGGCGCATGCCGCCCGAGACCTGGTGCGGATAGTAATGCTCGAAGCCCTTGAGCTTGACGTTGTTGAGCCAGGTGCGGGCCTGCTCGGCGGCGAGCTTCCTGTCGACCTTTTGGAATTCCAGCGCCAGGGCCACGTTCTGCTCCAGCGTCAGCCAGGGGTAGAGGGCGTTTTCCTGGAACATCAGGGTCCGTTCCGGGTGCGGGCTGCGGATGGCCAGGCCATCGCCGCTGACGCTGCCACTGCTGGGCTTTTCCAGGCCGGCAGCCATGTGCAGCAAGGTGGACTTACCGCAACCGGAGGGCCCCACCAGCGCGACCAGCTCACCGGACTCGATGTCGCGGGTGAATTCCTCGATCACGTGCAGGTCGCCGAAGCGCTTGGCGACGTTGTTGAAAGATAGCTTCATGTGGTCCTGCGGCAGCGGCCGCGCACGATTGAATGTCGAATCAGCGAATGTGTCGGGACCGGACAGGCCTGACTGCGCGCCCGCGTCCCCGGTGCGGATCCCCTTTTATCCAGGGACGCACTGTACTGTTGCCTGCCATGCCTAACAACTACTTAAAAATCGTATGTTTATTCGATTTTGGAATAACGATGCGGCGAAAAATGCATAAAGCCGTCAGGTTTTCGTCAGCTGCCAAGTCGACAGCAGTGCCTGCACCTGCGGATAGCGCAGCCGCACGCCCAGCTCGTGCTTGATACGGGTGTTTTCCAGGCGGCGCGACTCCGACATGAAAGACAGCATCATCGGCGAGACGCTGCGTTCCAGCTCGGCCCGCGGCAGCCTGGGCGGGCGTGGCAGGCCGGCGGCGTCGGCCACGGCATCGAAGTAGTCGGCCATCTTCAGCTGGGTATCGTCCACCGCGTGATACACCCGGTTGGGCGCGCCCAGGCGCAGGGCCGCCAGCGCCACGCGGGCCAGGTCATCGGCATGGATGTGGTTGGTATGCACGTCCTCGGCCTCGACCAGGGCCGGCAAGCCCTTGTGCAGGCGCTCCAGCGGCAGGCGGTCGGCTGCGTAGATGCCGGGCACGCGCAGAATGGACAGGCGGGCGTGACGGCGGCGCGCCCAGGCCCGCAGCACGGTTTCGGCATCGACCCGGCGCACGGCGCGGGCGTTCTGGGGATGGACGCGACGGGTCTCGTCGAAGCTTGCGCCAGCGCAATCTCCGTACACACCGGTGGTGCTGATGTAAACCAGGCGCGCGCCCTCGGGTAAAATGGCGGCCAAATTGCGGGTACGGCGGTCGATGCGACCGGCCGACTGCGGTGGCGCCAGATGCACAATGGTCGGCGCCAGGCGTGCCAGGCGACCCAGGGTATGGGGGGCGTCGAGGTCAGCCACGATGGGGATGGCGCCGGCGGCACGCAGTTCGGCGCAGCGCTGCGGGTTGCTGGTCACGGCCAGTACGCGGTAGCGCGGCAGCAAGAGCGGCAACAGGCGCAGCCCCACATCGCCGCAACCCAGGATCAGTACACGGGGCAAGCCCAGTTTTTTCACGGTTATCAATCCTTATCAGTCCAGAAGCAGAATTGTATGAGTTTCCAAGTCACAGTCCAGCCTAGCGGCCGTCAATTTACCTGCGATGCAGGCGAAACCATCCTCTCGGCCGCCATCCGCGCCGGTGTCGGCCTGCCCTACGGCTGCAAGAACGGCGCCTGCAGCTCCTGCAAGGGCAAGCTGGTGTCCGGCCAGGTCGAGCACGGCCCGCACCAGGAGCGCGCCCTGTCGGCCCACGATGAACAGGTCGGCTATTCGCTGTTCTGCTGCGCCCATCCCAAGAGCGACGTCACCATCGAGGCCCGCGAAGTGGCCGGCGTGGGTGAATTCCCGGTGCGCAAGCTGCCGGTGCGTGTGGCCGCCCTGGAGAAGGTGGCCGGGGACGTCATCATCCTCTCGCTGCAACTGCCGGCCAACGACCGCCTGCAATACAAGGCCGGCCAGTATGTGGAATTCCTGCTGCGCGACGGCAAGCGCCGCAGCTACAGCATGGCCACGGCACCCCATCAGGACGGTCCGATGAGCCTGCACATCCGCCACCTGCCCGGCGGCCTGTTCACCGACCAGGTCTTCACCACGCTGAAGGAACGCGACATCCTGCGCGTCGAGGGCCCGCTGGGGACCTTCTTCCTGCGCGAGGACTCCGACAAGCCCATCATCCTGCTGGCCTCGGGCACCGGCTTTGCGCCCATCAAGGCCATCGTCGAGCAGCTCGAACACGCCGGCTCCAAGCGCCCGGTCACGCTGTACTGGGGCGGTCGCCGTCCGCAGGACCTGTACATGAACGCCCTGTGCGAGCAGTGGGCGCAAACCCTGCCCGGCTTCACCTACGTCCCGGTGGTGTCGGACGCCAGGCCGGAAGACAACTGGAGCGGGCGCACCGGCTTCGTCCACCGTGCCGTGATGGCGGACTTCCCCGACCTGTCGGGCCACCAGGTCTATGCCTGCGGCGCGCCCATCGTGGTCGAATCGGCCCAGCGCGAGTTCAGCACCCAGTGCCAGCTGCCGGAAGACGAGTTCTACGCCGACTCCTTTACCTCCGAAGCCGACCTGGCCCAGGCCACGCCGGCTGCACCGGCCGCCTGAAGCGGGTCACGCGCGACCGGGGCTGTCATGGCGGCGTCATACGCATTTGCGAAGATGCCCGCCAGCCTTGAGCCGCGCGGCCTGGCGAGATGCGATGCAAATGCAACGCTGGCCCCGGCCACAGTGGCCGTGAGGGAAATTTCTTTTTGACGCTATGCGCAAAACGGCCTAATATTCACCGCATGATCGCCAACGCCACATTCTTACGACGTCGCAGCCAACCTGAAGAAGGTTTGCTGCTGCGCGCGTGAAGTGAAACGAATCGCGAAGCCACAGGCAAACCCTGTGGCTTTTTTTTATCTGCCATCCGGGTCTGTCGTGCGCTTTCCGCGAGCCGGTCTGCCCCGCACCATTCCCATCCATCCCAACACCATTTTGCTGCAGGAGCCTATCGATGCAATACAACCAGTCCGACGCCAACAAGCTGATGTACGTCACCAACCGCCCCGAGCTGGTCTTCACCGAGGGCCAGGGCATGTGGCTGACCGACCATAACGGCAAGCGCTACCTGGATTACCTGCAAGGCTGGGCGGTCAACACCCTGGGTCACGCTCCGCAATGTATCGCCGATGCCCTGGCCGCACAGAGCAAGAAACTGATCAACCCGTCGCCGGCCTTCTACAACGAACCCTCCATCGAACTGGCCAAGCTGCTGACGGCCAATTCGGTCTTCGACCGCGTCTTCTTCGCCAACAGCGGCGGCGAAGCCAACGAAGGCGCCATCAAGCTGGCCCGCAAGTGGGGCAAGAAGAACCCGGCCGCCGATGGTTCGTCGCGCTTCGAGATCATCACCTTCAAGCACAGCTTCCACGGCCGTACTCTGGCCACCATGTCGGCCAGCGGCAAGGATGGCTGGGACACCATGTTCGCACCGCAGGTGCCGGGCTTCCCCAAGGCCACCCTGAATGACCTGGCCAGCGTGGAAGCACTGATCGGCCAGCACACCGTGGCCGTGATGCTGGAGCCGGTGCAGGGCGAAGGCGGCGTCATCCCCGCCTCCAAGGAATTCATGCAGGGCCTGCGTCGCCTGACCAAGGAAAAGAACCTGCTGCTGATCGTGGACGAAGTGCAGAGCGGCATGGGCCGTACCGGCCAGCTGTTCGCCTACCAGCACTCCGGCATCGAACCCGACATCATGACCCTGGCCAAGGGCATCGGCGGCGGCGTGCCGCTGGCGGCCCTGCTGGCGCGCGAGGAAATCGCCTGCTTCGAGGCCGGTGAACAGGGCGGCACCTACAACGGCAACCCGCTGATGACCGCCGTGGGTGTGGCCGTGATCAAGGAACTGTTGAAGCCCGGCTTCATGGAAGGCGTGCGCGAGCGCGGCCAGTACCTGCGCCAGCGGTCGCTGGAGATCTCCGAGAAATACGGCTTCGAAGGCGAGCGTGGCGAAGGCCTGCTGCGTGCCATGCAGCTGGGTCGCGACATCGGCCCGCAGATCGTCGAAGCGGCCCGTAACCTGGAACCGGTCGGCCTGCTGCTGAACTCGCCGCGCCCCAACCTGCTGCGCTTCATGCCCGCCCTGAACGTGACCAAGGACGAGATCGACCAGATGTTTGCGATGCTGGAACAAGTCCTGGCCAAGCTCGGGAAGTAAGCGATGATGGGGCGTGTACGGAATTCCATGATCCCGATGGCCTGGCGGCCATCGTCCCTGTCTTCCGTAGCCGCCGTGTGTGCGGCGCTGGTGCTGGCAGCCTGCAGCACCTCGCCCACCGCGCCCCCCATCGAACGGCTGCCCGGTGCCCCGCAATCGCAGGCACCGGCGCTGCCGGCCACCGACAATGGCAATGAAGTGGCGCTCTATGCGCTCTCGCTGATCGACACCGGCTACCGCTTCGGCGGCAAGAATCCTTCTGCCGGCCTGGATTGCAGCGGCATGGTCAGCTACATCTTCGGCAAGGCCGCCAACTACCGCATCAGCGGCAGCGCCGCCGACATCGCCCGCCGTGGCCGCCAGATCGATCCCTCGCAACTGCGGGCCGGCGACCTGGTGTTCTTCAATACCCAGAACCGCCCCTTCTCGCATGTGGGCATCTACCTCGGCGACGGACGCTTCGTGCATGCGCCCTCCACCAACGGTAAGGTCCATATCACGCGCATGGACAATCCCTACTTCGCCACCCGCTTCGAGATGGCGCGCACCTACTTCAACTAGTCTTCCAGTCCTCTAGTCTTCTAGTCTTCCTGCTTGCCCTCGCTTGCGCGGCCTGGCTTCCTGTGCCTCCTGTTGCTGGCGGTCGCCGTACTGGCGGATCAGGTTGGCGCTGTAGCGGGTAAAGGCGATATCCATATGCCGCCGCATGGCTGCGCGCGCCGCCTCGGGATTGCGGTCACGTACTGCCTGCATGATCAGGCCGTGTTCCTCGATCGCTTCCTGCCACACCCGGGTGCCGTCGAAATGGCTGTGCAGGCGCTTGAACAGCGGCCCCAGGCGGGCATCGAAGAGTTGCGTCACCAGCCCCACCAGCACGCTGTTGCCGGTCGCCTCGGCAAGCCGGATATGGAACAGCCGGTCAGCCTCCAGCGGATTGATGCCAGCCTCGGCATGCGCCACCATCAGCGCGAAGGCCTGCTCCACCGCCGCGATCTGCTGCTTGCTGCCCTGCTGGGCGGCGGCATAGGCCACCTCCCCTTCGATCATCTCGCGCGCGCGGATCAGCTCCAGCGGCCCCTCCTCGCTGGAGAGATCGATACGCCGCTCCATCGCCGCCGGGGGACAGACATAGATGCCCGAGCCCATGCGCACCTCGATATGCCCCTCCACTTCCAGCGCGATCAGGGCTTCGCGCAGCGAGGGGCGGCTCACGCCCATTTGCAGGGCCAGGTCGCGCTCGGAGGGCAGGCGCGAACCGACCGCGAATTCGCCGTCCACGATCAGCTTGCGCAACTGGTCGCTGATCTGCCGGTAAAGCCGCTGGGGTTCGATGGCTTCGATGGGCATGGTAAGGGTCTCAGGTGAGCGCCGCCGGGAAGTCCAGTCCATAACCCGCGCCGGCCTCGCGCAGCATGGGCGCGATGGTCGGATGCAGGGCCACGCCTTGCGCCAGCTGTTCGGCGCGGCGCTGCATGCCACGGTCACCCGGCATGCGCACCTGGCCCACGCCGGGGCGCGGCGGATTGCTGCGGCAGGATTGCGCGATATGGTCCATCTGGCGCAGGAAATCCTTCTCGCCGCCGAAGGCCGAGGGATCGTAGAGCGACATGAACACGGTCGCCCCCCAGCCCGCCGGCGGATCGGCGCGGCCGAAGCCGGACAGGCCACCGGTCAACGCCTCGATCAGCACCGCCAGGCCAAAACCCTTATGCCCCGCCGACAAGCCCCCCAGCGGCAGGATGGTGCCTGGCGGCGTGGCCGCGAGCACGGCCGGATCCCGGCTGGGATTGCCCTCGCCGTCGATGAGCCACTCTTCCTCGAATTGCTTGCCGGCCTTGTGCAGGCGGTTGCTCATGCCATTGGTGGTGATCGAGGCCGAGATATCGACCAGCAAAGGCGTACCCGAGGTCGGAATGCCGGCGGCAATCGGATTGGGCGTGAACACGGCGCGGGTGCCGCCGAACGGCGCCACGCTCTGCACGGCAGGATCGGAACTGGCCAGGATCATCATGAAGCCCTCCTGCGTGGCGCGCAGCAGGTAGGCGGCCAGGCAGGCGATGTGATGGCTGTGGTGGATGGTCAGGGAGGCCGTGCCATAGTCGCGCGCCTTGGGGATCAGCGCATCGATGCCCTGGTGCACCAGCCACGGCCCCGGCAGGCGGCGGCCATCCCAGGCCAGCGCGGCAGCACGTTCGGAAAGCACCTCGGGGCGGCCGGTCTTGGTCATGGCGCCCTTCTCCAGCTCCTTCACGTAGGGCGCCAGCAGCGCCAGGCCGTGGGTATCGTGGCCCAGCAGATCGCCGTCGACCAGGGTGGCGGCCACGCTGTCGGCCTTGTCGGCCTCCAGGCCGGCCTTCTGCAACAGGGTGGTGGCGAACAGACGCAGGGCGTCGGCGGAAAAGCGTTCGGCTACAGCCATGGAAACAACCTTCCTTTCGGGAACGGGCATGGGGGATAGGAATACGGCAAAGCGGGAATCGGGCAGCGGTCTCTTGTCTCCGTTCTTGTCTCCGTTCTTGTCGCTATCTTGTCGGCGTCTTGTCGGTGCATACCGGTTTTCTCCGTCCCCGGCGGTCGTCAGCCATCGGGGGAAACCGGTAATGTGGTCAGACCAGCTCGATTTAGAATTTCATATCAGATCGCGGGTGTCAAGGATGAAAGCTTCGCATCAAACAATTCATCAATCACGCAGCGCAACAATTTATCCGGCTCCCGTGATCGCCCGCAAAGCCTTGCCCCGCCTGGATCACGGCCGAACAAGGCAAGACCGTCGATGCTGCACCAGCAACACCGCCGTCACGCCTGTGGACTCCGCACCAAAAGCTGTCCCGTGATCTGGTATTACCACTTGACCAAACAAATCGGCCTGCAATAGACTCGCAGCCAATCGAACAAGTCACGTCGCATCAGCAGCCAGGCCAAGGTCGCAAGACCGGCCCGGCCGCCAGCAGAACGGACGGCACTGACCACGGTCGCGCCCCGACGGCAGCGGCCCCAGGCAACGGAGACATTCCCTTGACATACGCAACGATGAGTGCGCAGGGCAAGACCAGCGAGGGCTGGGCGCATAGCGCCGCAGCCGCCTCGGCCTCCAGCGTGCGCGCACGTCGCGCATTGCATCGCGCTTCGCTGTTCGGGTCCCTGCTGGCCTTCCTGCTGATCGATTTTTCCCGCTATTTCTTTGACCAGGGCGACAGTCACCGCGCCCACCCGCACGCATCCCCGCTGACGGTCTGAGGCCGCCGGTGCGCATGCGCGCCTGGCAACACTGGAGAGCACCGCAGGCGAGTCTCGCCTGCGGCACATGGATTTGCGCAGACGACGCCGGCAGCGGCGCGCCCGCAGGGAAACACACATGACTGACGATACCAAGAAACCCACCCGCCGCAGCCAGGCCTGGTTCGGCCGCCAGGACCGCGACGGTTTCATCTACCGCTCCTGGGTCAAGAACCGCGGCATCCCGCACGACCAGTTCGATGGTCGTCCGGTGATCGGCATCTGCAACACCTATTCCGAACTCACCCCCTGCAACTCGCACTTCCGCGCCCTGGCAGAACAGGTCAAGATCGGCGTCTGGGAGGCCGGTGGCTTCCCGCTGGAGTTCCCGGTGATGTCGCTGGGCGAGACCCTGCTGCGCCCCACCGCCATGCTCTACCGCAACCTTGCCAGCATGGATGTGGAAGAGTCGATCCGCGCCAATCCGCTCGATGGCGTGGTGCTGTTGATGGGTTGCGACAAGACCACCCCGGCCCTGCTCATGGGCGCGGCCTCGGTAGACGTGCCGACCATCGGCGTGTCTGGTGGCCCCATGCTCTCGGGCAAGTACCGTGGCCGTGAACTGGGTTCCGGCACGGGCGTGTGGCAGATGTCGGAGGATGTACGCGGCGGCAAGATGACACAGGAAGAATTCTTCGAAGCCGAGAGCTGCATGCACCGCTCGCACGGCCACTGCATGACCATGGGTACCGCCTCCACCATGGCCAGCATGGTCGAGGCGCTGGGCGTGGGCCTGCCGCATAATGCCGCCATCCCCGCCGTGGATGCGCGCCGCAACGTGCTGGCGCGCAACGCCGGCCGCCGCATCGTCGACATGGTCAAGGAAGACCTGGTGCTCTCCAAGATCCTGACCCGCCAGGCGTTTGAAAATGCGATCCGCGTCAACGCCGCCATCGGCGGCTCCACCAATGCGGTGATCCACCTGCTGGCCATCGCCGGGCGCATCGGCATCGATCTCGACCTGGAGGATTGGGATGACATCGGCCAGAAGCTGCCCTGCCTGCTGGACCTGCAGCCCTCGGGCAAATTCCTGATGGAAGATTTCTACTATGCCGGCGGCCTGCCGGCGGTGATCCGCCAGCTGGAAAGCGTGATCGACAAGACCGCCCTGACCGCCAACGGCAAGACCCTGTGGGAAAACTGCCAGGACGCGCCGAACTGGAACGAGGAAGTCATCCGCTCCTTCGACAAGCCATTCAAGGAAGCTGCCGGCATCGCCATCCTCACGGGCAACCTGGCCCCCGATGGCGCGGTCATCAAGCCCTCGGCCGCCACCCCTGCCCTGTTGAAGCATCGCGGTCGCGCCGTGGTCTTCGAGAACAGCGACGACCTGCACAAGCGCATCGACGACGAGGACCTGGACGTCGACGAGACCTGCGTGCTGGTGCTCAAGAACTGCGGCCCCAAGGGTTATCCGGGCATGGCCGAAGCCGGCAACATGCCGCTGCCGCCGAAGATTTTGCGCCGCGGCATCACCGACATGGTGCGGGTCTCGGATGCGCGCATGAGCGGCACCGCCTATGGCACCGTGGTCTTGCACGTCTCGCCGGAAGCCGCCGCTGGCGGGCCGCTGGCGCTGGTGCAGAACGGCGACTTCATCGAGCTGGATGTGGAGGCCCGCAAGCTGCACCTGGATGTGTCGGAGGAAGAACTGGCACGCCGCCGCGCCCAATGGCAAAAGCCGGAACTGCCGCCGCAGATGCAGCGTGGCTGGGTCAAGCTCTATGTGGACCACGTGCAGCAGGCCAACCTCGGCGCCGACCTGGATTTCCTGGTCGGCAAGAGCGGACCGTATGTGCCCAAGGATAACCACTGACGGCAACGTATCGATAGCAACATCGGCAACATCGGCAGCATCGGCAGCACCCCCGCGCGCACACGAGCGCGCGGGCATCAAACCCCTTTTGGATGAATCACGGCTGGATCGGACACCGCAACAACAGAAACAGAAACAGAAACAACATCAGCATCTGCATCAGTCGTACCCGGGCGCGCCACACAGCCACATAACAGGCGGCGGCGCGCAAGGAAGTAATTGCATCACGGTGGACCGACACAACCATCACGGAGACGAGCAATGAAAGTACTGATTACCGATTATGATTTCCCCGATGTCGACCTGGAGCTGGCGCTCTACAAGGAAGCCGGTGTGGAAGTCGTGACAGCACAATGCCGCACCGAAGACGAGGTGATCGCCGCCTCCGAGGGCTGCCAGGGCCTGCTGGTGCAATACGCCCCGGTGAATGCCAAGGTATTCGCGGCGCGTCCTGAAATCCGCATCGCCAGCCGCTATGGCGCCGGCTTCGACACCATCAATACCGCCGACGCCGCGCAGCACGGCGTCTGGGTCGCCAACTCGCCCGACTATGGCGTGGGCGAAGTCGCCACCCATGCCCTGGCGATGGCGATGGACCTGATCCGCAACATCACCGTCTACGACCGCGCCGTCAAGGCCGGCGAATGGCACTACACCACCGCCGGCATCATCCCGCGCGCCTCCGAGCTGACCATCGGCATCATCGGCCTGGGCCGCATCGGCAAGCGCATGGCGCATATCTCGCGCAATCTCTTCAAGCGCGTGATCGCCTATGACCCCTACATCATCGAT
>JAFAMT010000124.1 GCA_019233085.1 Herbaspirillum sp. | reverse complement strand
CCGCCAATGCCATCGTCAGCTACTACACCAAGGGTTCGCTGGTGGCGCTGGGGCTGGACCTCACCATCCGCCAGCAGACCCGTGGTCGCCGTTCGCTGGACGACGTGATGCGCGGATTGTGGGCGCGCTACGGTCGCGATTTCTATGAGGGTGTCGGACGTGGTGTCGGCGAGGACGAGATCCTGGCGCTGATGGAGCAATGGAGCGATGCCGATCTCAAGGGCTACTACGATCGCCATATCCGTGGCACCGAGGATGTGCCGCTGGAGGCATTGCTGCCGGCCTATGGCGTGGACTACGAAGCCGAGTTGCCCAAGGATGCCCGCCCCTGGCTGGGCGCGCGCTTCACCAAGGAAGGCAGCGACGCCAAGCTGGCCACCGTCTACGAGGGCGGTCCGGCCATGCAGGCCGGCCTGTCGGCGGGTGACAAGCTGGTGGCGCTGGATGGCTTGCGCGTGCCAGCCTCCGGCCCCGAGAGCCTGCTGGCGCGCTATCGGATCAACGACACCGTGCGCATCCACGCCTTCCGTCGCGACGAGCTGATGGAGTTCAGCCTCAAGCTCAAGGCCGATACGGCGCCGCAGGTCAGCCTCAAGGCCATGGGCAAGCCGGTGGCCGTGGTGCGCCAGCGCGAGACCTGGTTGCGATCCAAGGGGCGCTGAGTTGAGGTGACGGGGCCGGTTTCGTCCGTAAAGCAAGGACCGGTCCGCCTGCCTGCGCCCACGGTGCAGGTATTGCTCTGAATTAATCTCTTGTAAGATGAGAATCCACCGGAAGTCGCGCTGCGCATGAAGCTGCACTGTCGGCAGCAAGCGTGCCGCGCGCGATGACCGATCTGCGGTCGCCGCCCTAAGGCGACCGTTCTTCCATCCACAAGGAGAGCTATGAGCGTCCTGCAGTTGAGTCTGATCGCGGCCGTCGCCGCAGCCGTGCTGTTGCTGGTCTTCGTCATCGCCGTGACCTTGCGCCGCGTGGTACCTACCAACATGGTGCATATTGTCCAGACATCCCATTCAAGCACACCCTACGGGCGCGGCAAGCCAGCCGGCAATGCTTATTACGCCTGGCCGAGCTGGTTGCCCAAGCTGGGTATCACGGTGACCGAGTTCCCCGAAAGCATCTTCCAGGTCGCGCTCAATGACTACGAGGCCTATGACAAGGAGCGCCTGCCCTTCGTCATCGATGCCGTGGCCTTCTTCCGTGTGGATAATGCCGAGACGGCGGCCCAGCGGGTCGCCACCTTCGACGCCTTGCATACCGACCTCAAGGCCGTGTTGCAGGGCGCGGTGCGGCGTGTGCTGGCCACCAATGCGCTGGAAGACATCATGCAGTCCCGCGCCGAGCTGGGTGCGCAGTTCACGATGGAAGTGCAGGAACAGATCTCGCAGTGGGGTGTGCTGCCGGTGAAGACCATCGAATTCATGGATCTGCGCGACGCCCCTGGCAGCACCGTCATCAACAATGTGATGGCCAAGGAAAAGTCACGCATCGAGATGGAAAGCCGGGTCAAGGTCGCCGAGAACCAGCGTCAGGCCGAGCTGGCAGAAATCGATGCCAAGCGTACCGTCGAAGTGCAGCGCCAGGATGCCGCCCAGCAGGTGGGCTTGCGCACGGCCGAAAAGGAGAAGCAGGTCGGTATCGCCAATGAGCAGGCGCAACAGGAGATCAAGGCCGCGGCCAAGACGACCACCGAGCGTGACATGGACGTCAAGAAGGTGCAGCAGGTGCGGGGCGCTGAAATCGCGCGGGACGTCGCTGCCGTGCGCGCCGAGCAGGAGAAGCAGGTGGCCGTGGTCAATGCGGATGCGCAGAAGCAGGTACAGGTCATCAATGCGGATGCCCAGAAACAGGCCATCACCACCAAGGCCGAGGGTGACCTGGCGGCGGCACTCAAGGAAGCCGACGGTATCCGCGCTCGTGGTGAGGCTGCGGCTGCCGCCGAGCAGGCCATGCTGATGGCGCCGGTCACCACCCAGATCCAGCTGGCCAAGGAAATCGGTGCCAATGCTGGTTATCAGCAATACCTGATCACCATCAAGCAGGTCGAAGTTGGCCGCGACGTGGGTCTGGAAATGGCGCGGGCCATGCAGCACGCCGACCTGAAGGTGATTGCCAACGCGGGCGACATGCAGCAAGGAGTGGCCCGGTTGGGTGACCTCTTCACGCCAGCCGGCGGCACCAAGCTCACAGGCATGCTGGCGGCCTTGAGCCAGACACCGGAAGGCAAGCAGTTCCTGGATCAGCTGGCACCGCTGCTGGCCCAGGGCGCCACCACGGGAGCGCTGGTGGGGGCGTTGACGGGTAGTCCGACGGCCGCGGCCGTGGCCGGTGAAGCGGGTCGGAAGTAATTGCGATGAGGGCGGTGCAAGCTTGCGCCGCTAGTTGGTGAGTTAACGAAAAAACCCGCCGAATCCGATTCGGCGGTTTTTTTTCTTGCAGCGGAAGAAACCGGATTACTTGGCTTCTTCTGCGCCTGCAGCAGTACCTTCAGCGGACACTTGACCAGCCGGCACGGTGGCGGTGGCGATGGTCACGTTTTCCTGGGTCACGGCGGTCACGCCGTTGGGCAGCTTCAGGTCAGCCAGGTGGATCGATTGACCGACGTCCAGCTTGGACAGGTCGACTTCGATGAACTCGGGCAGGTTCTTCGGCAGGCAGGTCACGTCCAGTTCAGCAGCCACGTGGCTGATGATGCCAGCGTGCAGCTTGACGGCCGGCGACACTTCAGCGTTCACGAAGTGCAGGGGCACCTTGGTGTGCAGCTTCTGGGAAGCGTCAACGCGCTGGAAGTCAACGTGCAGGACCAGTTGCTTGTAGGCGTGGACTTGGAAGTCACGCAGCAGAACCTGCTCGACCTTGCCGTCGATTTCCAGGTCCAGGATGGACGAGTGGAAGGTTTCCTTCTTCAGCGCGTGGTACAGCGCGTTGTGGTCAACGGCGATGTTCAGCGGGGCAGCGGTGCCACCGTAGACGATACCCGGGGTTTGACCCGCGCGACGCAGGCGGCGGCTCGCTCCGGTGCCCTGTTCATTACGCGGAAAGGCGATCACTTTCATGTTAAAGCTCCAATGTTGGCAGGACTCGTCGTTGAATCATTCAATCGACGGTTGTCCCGCGTGTTAAATATTCCCCGCGACCAGGGAATATGAAAAAACCTCGCCACGGAAAACCGCAGCGAGGCGAATGCAAAATCTTATTCGGCGAACAGCGACATCACCGAGTCGCCCTTCGTGATGCGCTTGAAGGTCTCGGCCAGCAGGTCCGCGCAGGTCAGTTGGCGGATCTTCGGGCAGCCGCGCGCAGCCGGCGACAACGGGATGGTATCGGTCACCACCAGTTCATCCAGGGGCGAATTGGCGATACGGTCGATGGCCGGACCCGATAGCACCGGGTGGGTACAGTAGGCCACGACCTTCTTGGCGCCACGTTCCTTCAACACTTCGGCGGCCTTGGTCAGGGTGCCGGCGGTGTCGACCATGTCATCCATGATCACGCAGTTGCGGCCTTCGACTTCACCGATGATGTTCATCACTTCGGAGACGTTGGCCTTGGGACGACGCTTGTCGATGATGGCCAGGTCGCAGTTCAGGCGCTTGGCCAGCGCACGGGCGCGCACCACGCCGCCGACGTCGGGCGAGACCACCAGCAGGTCTTCGTAGCTCTTGTTGACCAGGTCACCCAGCAGGATGGGCGAGGCGTAGATGTTGTCCACCGGAATATCGAAGAAGCCCTGGATCTGGTCCGCGTGCAGATCCATGATCAGGACGCGTTCGACGCCGGCTTCCTGCAGCATGTTGGCCACGACCTTGGCCGAGATGGCAACACGTGCCGAACGCGGACGACGATCCTGGCGGGCATAGCCATAGTAGGGGATGGCTGCGGTGATGCGACCGGCCGATGCGCGCTTCAAGGCGTCGACCATGATCATGATTTCCATCAGGTTGTCATTGGTCGGTGCGCAGGTGGACTGCAGCACGAAGACGTCCTTGCCGCGAACGTTTTCATTGATCTCGACCATGACTTCGCCGTCGGAGAACTTGGAAACATTGGCCTTGCCCAGCGGGATACCGAGTTTCTCAGCGACGCCGCGCGCCAGTTCGGGGTTGGCGTTGCCCGTAAAAACCATCAGGTTCTCAAGTGCCATGTGGGTATCCCTGAATGCAATCGTTAAAAAGTCGAAAAGCCGACAATGCTGGACTTGATCGGTCTCACATTGACGGCTTATTTTTCTGACTGGACCCGGGCCTGAACTGCGGCCTGTCCGAATTAAATGGCAGGGGAACAAGGATTCGAACCTTGGAATGCCGGAATCAAAATCCGGTGCCTTAACCAGCTTGGCGATTCCCCTACGCAACTTGCTGCTTGCCGTGTCGGCGCGCTCTATATCAGGCGCTGCTCTCGCGTCAAACCAATTCTCTTACGACTGCACTAAATGGGCGAGAGGGTGTTCCTGCATCGCTTTGGCTTTCCAGCCGGTCCAGCGCGAAGGCAACTGCTTGAGCACTTCGTCTGCCTGATGTTCGTGTTCGAATGCACAAAACACACAGGCGCCAGATCCGGTCATCCTGGCATTTCCGAACTGGCCCAGCCATTCGACGGCTGCTGCGACTTCGGGAAAATGCGCTGTTGCCACCATTTCCAGATCGTTTTTCCCGAAGCTGGAAGCGATTTGTTTCGTCGCATCAGGAAAGTCCGTTATTCTGACGGCTTCGGTATCCCTTGTCAACAACTTTGATGAAAAAATTATTGAAGTTGGAACTGATACGCCCGGTTCAATCACCACGAACCAGCAATCCGCGGTCACCAGCACCGACAGATCCTCACCAACACCCTCGGCGAAGGCATTGCGACCGAACAGGAAGAAGGGCACATCGGCACCCAGCTTCAGGCCCATTTCCATGAGCTGGCCGCGATTGTAGCCGCAATCCCACAGATGATTCAAGACAATCAGCGTGGTGGCCGCATCGGAAGAGCCGCCACCGACCCCGCCGCCCATGGGCAGGACCTTGTGCACGGTGATGTCGGCGCCGAGCTGCGCGTTGCCGGTCGCCTCACGCAGCAGGCGGGCGGCACGGATGACCAGGTCAGACTCGGCCGGCACGCCCGCTACCTCATTGGTGCGCCGGATCTGGCCATCCTCGCGCAGCGCGAAATCGAGCGTGTCGCAGCGGTCGATCAGCTGGAAGGCCGATTGCAGCAGATGGTAGCCGTCCGGCCGCCGCCCGGTCACATGCAGGAACAGGTTGAGCTTGGCGGGGGCAGGGCAGGCGGTGAGGGTGGTGGTCATGCGTCTTGCAGCTTCGGATAGAGGGAGGGCGGTGCTCAGGGTTGCTTCCAGCCATCGATGGCCACGCGGATGGAGACCAGGCCGGCTTGCGAAGTGGCGCGGCTCATGTCGATGCGCTTGGGACGGCTCTGGCCGCTGGCGGCATCGGTCTCCCAGTTGGCATAGACCACGCGCCAGCCATCGCTGGTGGTGTAGCCGGCATCGGCCTGGCCGGGGCGGGCGCGGAAGGCTTTGCCGGTGGCGTCAGTGCCGCTGCCTTGCAGCCATTGGCGCATGCCCGACACCGGTAGCGGCCAGCCCAGCGATTGCGCGGCCAGTTCATCCACATCGGCGGCCACCTGCGGGGCGCGACCGGACTGCACCAGCGTGGCGATGCCGGGCTTGACGTTGATGGTGGCCACCGTCTGGCCCAGCGGCGAGAACATCTCCAGGTTCAGCTCCTGCGGGGTCTGGCTCCAGATGAAGCTGCCATGCAGCGACTGCGGACGGTCGCCGTCCTGGTATTGCACCGAGATGCGGCCGTCGATTTCGATGCTGGACTGGTAGGCTGGCGCGCTGGCCGTGGCCGGTACGCTGTCCGTTTGCGACAGGCTGGCGCAACCGGACAGCAGCCCGGCGAGGCCAAAGGCCAGCGTGCCGGCACCAAGACGAAAGCGGCTCATAGCTTCACGTTGAGCCGCGTCAGCGTACTTTTCAGGACTTCGTTCTCGGGATCCTTCTGGGTCACTTCGCGCCATACCGCGCGCGCTTCATCCTGCTTGCCACGGCTCCACAGCACCTCGCCCAGATGGACGCCGATCTCGACGTCGGCGCGCAAGGTGTAGGCGCGGCGCAGTTGCGTCTCGGCCTGATCGGCGCGGCCCAGTCGGAACAGCACCCAGCCCAGGCTGTCGGCGATGAAGGCATCATCGGGGGCCATGTCGGAGGCCTTCTGGATCAGCTCCAGCGCTTCGGGCAGGCGCACGTTGCGATCGGCCAACGAATAGCCCAGCGCGTTGTAGGCCTGCTGGTTGCCCGGGGCCAGCTTCATCACCCGGCGTAGCGAGGTTTCCATCTGGTCGTACTTGCCCAGCTTGTCCAGCACCATCGCATAGTCGTACAGCAGGTCGGTATTGTTGGGGAAGCGCTCCAGGGCATCCTTGAGCACGTCGGCGGCCTCCTGCTGGCGGTTGGCGTCACGCAGCAGCATCGACTCGGCCTGGATCAGCTGCAATTGCTCGCCGTCGTTGCTCGATTCGGACTGGGCGTCTTCCAGCGCCTTGCGGGCGCCATCGATGTCGGACTTGCGGGCCAGCAGCTGGGCGCGGCGGACCTGGACGTTGACGTAGCCATCGGTGCCCGGCTCGGCCTGGTCGAGATAGCGCAGGGCCGCGTCCATGTCCTTGCGTTCTTCGGCGATGCGCGAGAGCAGCAAGAGGGCCTGGCTGGGGTCGCGGTCATCCTCGGGCTGGGCCGCCAATACCTTCAGGTAGCGTTGCAGGTAGTCCTCTGCATCCTTGAGCTGGTTGGTCTGGGCCGACAGCACGCCCAGCGCGAAGAGGGTGGTGGCATCCTCGCCATCTTCCTTGAGCAGGGCCTCGAACTGGACGCGGGCCTCCTTGTAGTTCTTCTGCTCCACCAGGCTGCGCGCGTAGGCGATACGCACCTCGCGCGAATCAGGGTACTTGCGCAGGAAGTCCGAGACCAGCTTGGTGGCATCCTTGTTGTCCGAGGCCACCTGGGCTGCGGTCAGCACCGCCAGCTCGGAGTCGGGCTTGATCTTGAGTGCGGCGCGGGCTTCGCGCTGGGCGTATTCGCTGTCGCCCACGCTGAAGGCGCCCTGGGCCAGGGCCAGGTGGGTTTCCATCAGGTCGCCATAGGGCTGGGTGATCTTCTGCAGGATGGCAAAGCTGGCCTGCTTGTCCTTGGCCCGCACCAGCAGGCGCTGGATCTGCAGGATCATCGGGCCGCGCGCCTGGGGGGCGGCATCGGCCAGGCGCTGGGTCAGCAGCGGCTCGATCTCGTCGACGCTGTCCGAGAGCATGATCAGGCCCAGGTAGTTCTGCAGGGCTTCATCGGAATGCGGTGCCAGTTCTGTCCACAGGCGCACCGCCACCAGCGCTTCGCTGGGCTGGCGCGCGATCACCGCCATCTCGGCAGCACGCTTGGCCAGGCGCGGGTCACGCGTCTGCTGGGCGGCCGACAGGATGGTCACATAGGCCGATTGCCACTGGCCGCGCTGGAAGGCGATCTCGGCTGTCAGCACTTTGTAAAGGATGTCTTCGCTCAGCTCGACTGCCGGCAGCGCATCTTCCTGCGGCTGGACCCTGGCCTTGGCCGCTTTCTTGCGATTGTTCGCCGCCTTGGCGGATGCGCTCTTCTGATCCGGTGCCGCCTGGGCGTTCGCCTTGTCGCCGGACTGCTGGAAACTTGCGCAGGCGCTCAGCAGCAGGGAACTGGTAAGGAGGGCGATGGTTTTTTTCAAGATTTCATCCTGACGATTCTGGAAATGACGATTTTACGCGCAACACTCGTGGCTGGGCTGACAGTGCAGTGTAATCCATCTTTGCATGGCTGCCGCGACGGCGCTGCGCTCTTTGCTTCCGGTCTTGTTTTCGGCAAGTGCATTATCATATGGACCTTCCCGGGCGCCGTCGCCTACACCTTCCCTAGTTGCAGCCAGATGCCAGAATTACCAGAAGTCGAAGTCACCCGTCGCGGTGTCGCCCCCTACCTGGAGGGGCAGACCGTCAGCGGCGTGGTCATGCGCCATACCGGCCTGCGCTGGCCTTTTCCTGCCGGCCTGGATGCCTTGCTGGCCGGTCGCGTGGTGCGCAGCACCGGGCGTCGCGGCAAGTACCTGCTGATCCATTTCGACCATGGCACGCTGATCGTGCACCTGGGCATGTCCGGCCACCTGCGCATCCTGCCGCCGGGCATCGCGCCGCAAAAGCATGATCACTTCGACCTGCTGGTCGGCGGGCAGGTCATGCGCATGACCGATCCACGCCGCTTCGGCGCCATCCTCTGGCATGACCTGGCCGATGGCGCGGTCGAGGAACACCTGCTGCTGCGCAGCCTGGGCCTGGAACCGCTGGAAGAAAAATTCACCGCCCGCGAGTTGTTCAAGCAGACGCGCGGCCGTTCGGCACCGATCAAGCAGGTGCTGCTGGCCGGCGACATTGTCGTCGGCGTCGGTAACATCTATGCTTCTGAGAGCCTCTTCAAGGCGCGCATCAATCCCCGTACCGCCGCCGGCAAGATCAGCCTGCCGCGCTACGAACGCCTGGCCGAGGCCATCCGCGAGACGCTGGCTGCTGCCATCGAGCAGGGCGGCAGCACCTTGCGCGACTTCATCGCCGTCAACGGCCAGTCGGGTTACTTCCAGCAGAACTACTTCGTCTACAACCGTACCGGTGAACCCTGCCGCATCTGTGCCACGCCGATCCGACAGATCAAGCAGGGCCGGCGTTCCACCTTCTACTGTGTGAGCTGCCAGAAATGAAGGGCATCGTCGAACAAGCAAGCCGCCAGCCCCTGGCGGCGCAGGGCGAGGATTACGCTGATCCCTCCTTCTCCGCCGAGGTGATCGCCTGGCAGAAACAGCACGGCCGCCACAAGCTGCCCTGGCAGAACACGCGCGATGCCTATCGCGTCTGGCTCTCCGAGATCATGCTGCAGCAGACCCAGGTGGCGGCGGTGATCCCGTACTACCAACGTTTCCTGGAGCGCTGCCCGGATGTGTTCGCGCTGGCGGCCGCGCCCTCCGAGGATGTGATGGCCTTGTGGAGCGGCCTGGGCTACTACACCCGTGCGCGCAACCTGCACAAGTGCGCGCAGCGGGTGGTGGCCGAACATGGCGGGCGCTTCCCCGAGGATCCCGAACTGCTGGCCGACCTGCCCGGCATCGGCCGTTCCACGGCGGCGGCCATTGCGGCCTTCTCCTATGGACGCCGCGCCGCCATCCTGGACGGCAACGTCAAGCGGGTATTCGCGCGGGTGTTCGGGGTCGACGGCTATCCCGGCGCCAAGCCCGTCGAGGACAAGCTGTGGCAGCGTGCCGTGGCATTGCTGCCCGAGCAGGACATCGAGTCCTATACGCAGGGCCTGATGGACCTGGGGGCGACCCTGTGCGTGCGTGGCAAGCCTGCCTGCGAGCGTTGTCCGCTGGCGGCGCGCTGCGTGGCCCTGGCCGAGGACCGGGTGGCCGAGCTGCCGGTGAGCAAGCCCAAGAAGGCCGTGCCGGAGCGGGAGACGGTGATGCTGGTCATCACCCATGGTGCCGATGTGTTGCTGGAACAGCGTCCCGATAGCGGTATCTGGGGCGGGCTGCTGTCGTTGCCCGAGATTGCCGTGGGCGATGCGGCGCAGTTCGATGCGGCCCTGCGTACCCTGGTCGCGCCCTATGGCGAACTCGAAGGCTGCCGCAAGCTGCAGCCGTTCTCGCATGTCTTCACGCATTTCAAGCTGCATGTGGCGCCTTTCCAGGTCGCCCTGACAAGCCGTACCCAGCGTATCGCCGAACAGGGGCTGGTATGGTATCCCGCCCGCAAGCTGGCTGATGCGCCGTTGCCGGCGCCGGTCAAGAAACTACTGTTGGGGGCCTTGCGCAGCGACGACCTGCTGGCGGCGGTCTAGCTGGCGGTGGCGGCACACCACCTGTTCGCTGATGCTGAAATGGCGCGCCAGTTGTTCGGCCAGGTAGACCGAGCGGTGCTGGCCGCCGGTACAGCCGATGGCCACGGTCAGGTAGCTGCGGTTGTCATACTTGAATGACGGCAGCCACTTTTCCACGAAGCCGCGGATGTCGTTGTACATCTCGGCCACTTCAGGATAGCTGGCCAGGAACTCGATGACCGGCTGGTCGCGACCGGTCAGGGGCCTCAGGTTGGTGTCGTAGTGCGGATTGGGTAGCATGCGCACGTCGAAGACCAGGTCGGCATCCAGCGGCAAGCCGTGCTTGAAGGCAAAGGATTCGATGAGCAGGGTCAGCGGCGAACCTTCCAGGTCCACCAGGTCCTTGATCCAGCGGCGCAGCTTGTTGGCGCTGAGCTGGGAGGTATCCATGACCAGCGCGCTTTCCTGCAGGTCGGCCAGGATGTCCTTTTCCAGCGCGATGCATTCCACCAGGGTCAGGCGATCGGGCGGGTTGCTGCCATGCAGGACCCGGTGCGACAGCGGGTGGCTGCGACGGGTCTCCGAGAAGCGGGTGATCAGGGTTTCATCGGAGGCCGTCAGGAAGAACACCTTGACGTCATGTCCGTCGGCGCGCAGGCGCTCGATATCGGTGCGCAGCGTAGCCAGCGAATCGGCGCTGCGTGCATCGGTGGCCACAGCCAGCCTGCTGGCGCCTTCCTGGATGCGGGTCTGCACCAGGTCACACAGCAGGGCGGGAGGCAGGTTGTCGACGCAGAAATAGCCGGCGTCCTCGAGCACATGCAGTGCCACCGATTTGCCGGAGCCGGAGATGCCGGTGATAAGGATGATTCGCATGCTGGCAATGATAACGCATGCCGTGGCCATCCGTGGCAGCCCCCGTCAGGAGAGGTCGAGGCCTTATTCGCCGTTCATCGCCCGGCGCTGGCGCTCGATGAACTCCTTGAGCGTGTCGATGCCGCGCAGCTGCAGGATGGTGTTGCGCACCGCCGCTTCCAGCAGCACCGCGATGTTGCGCCCGGCCGCCACCGGGATGACCACCTTGCGGATCGGCAGGCCCAGCACTTCCTCGTATTGGGCGTCCAGCGGCAGGCGTTCGTAGTTTTCTTCCAGGGTGCTGCGGCGGACCAGGTGCACGATGAGTTTCAGGCGCATCTTGCGACGCACGGCAGTCTCGCCGAAGATGGCCTTGATGTCCAACAGGCCCAGGCCGCGCACTTCCAGCAGGTTCTGCAGCAGCGGCGGGCAGCGGCCCTCGATCATGTTGGGCGCGATGCGGGCGAATTCCACGGCGTCGTCGGCCACCAGGCCGTGGCTGCGCGAGATCAGTTCCAGGCCCAGTTCACTCTTGCCCAGGCCGGACTCACCGGTGATGAGCACGCCCACGCCCAATACATCCATGAACACGCCATGCATGGTGATCTGCTGGGCCAACTTCTTGGACAGGTACACGCGCAGGTAGTCGATCACCTGTGCCGCCGGCAAGGGCGTGGAGAACAGCGGGATATTCTTTTCGTCGCACACGGCCAGGATATGCGGCGGCGTCGACAGGCCCTGGGCGATGATGAAGGCCGGCGGCTCGCCCGCCACCAGCTCGGCGGTCTGGTAGGCGCGCGAGGTGTTGGAGAGGCGATCGTAGTATTCGATTTCCTGATGGCCGAAGACCTGGATGCGGCCCGGGTGGATCAGGTTGAGGTGGCCGACCTGGTCGGAGGCCGAGACGGCGTCGCCGGAAATGAGTCGTTCGCCGCCGGGGAAGCCGGCAAACCAGCCCAATTGCAGCGATTCGCGGTTTTCTTCGTAAAGCTGCTGTATCGACAACGCGGAATAGGTGGGCATGTAGATCCGGTTCTGCTGACAGGTGGGGGCGACAGGTGCTGCGCTTCAGCCAGCTTTTTCCATCGAGGTCTGCCAGGTGACGATGCGGGCGTGGACCACGGCTGGATCGGCTTCGGTGGTGAGATCGTTGCGGAAGGCATCGTCGGAAAACATCTCGGCGATTTCCGAGAGGATCTCCAGGTGCTGCTGCGTCACATGATCGGGAATGAGCAGGAACACCAGCAGCTTGACCGGCTGGCCATCGGGCGACTCGAAGGGAATGGGTGCGGCCAGCCGCATGAACAGCGCCAGCGGCGCCTTCAATCCCTTGATGCGACCGTGGGGCACGGCCACGCCATGACCCAGGCCGGTCGAACCGAG
The DNA here is from genome assembly GCA_019233085.1 of Herbaspirillum sp. Taxonomy (GTDB): domain Bacteria; phylum Pseudomonadota; class Gammaproteobacteria; order Burkholderiales; family Burkholderiaceae_D; genus Herbaspirillum. Next base: position 2,152 of record JAFAMT010000124.1, on the reverse strand, counting down.
GCGCTCTCGTGCGAACAGGTTTTCGGAAACGGTGGAGCGGGCGATGCCGCTGTTGTTTTCGAAGGTCAGGCCGGCTTGTTCGAAAGCTCTTTTTTTGCTGGAGACTTCCAGATCCAGAACCACATTTTCTGGAGACAGGATTTTTGCAAGATTAGTCATGACGCTCAAGGAATTGCTACAGGCTGAAGCTTTGAGCAGGATTATAGGCCTCTTTGGCGGCCCCGCAACGCTTTGAAAACGTCGAACAGGAGGTGAATTCGGCTTGACTGGCGCAATTTGCACCAACTTGCGGCTTTTGCTGCGATGACGCGCGGAAACTTGTTGTAAGGCAAGCTATTCCGCGGCGTGTTTTGATGATTTCTCGAAGTTTTTTGATATGCCTATCCGACTGCGCGACGGACAGGCCGTCGCGACAAGGACGTGGTCGTTCTTACATCTCGATGCGGCCGAAGATCAGCAGCACGTCGCCATTGTTCTTGTTGGCCGACAGGCGTGGCACGTAGGCGAACATGATCTTGCCCTTCTTGGTGCCGATCGAGGCCAGCGGCAGCGGTACCGGGAAGGGTACGCTGTTGAGGTAATCCTGGCGGCTCATGAGCATGGCCGTGCCACCCAGGCCCACCTCCAGCCCGGTCTTGGCGATCGGGAACACCCACTCATAGGCATAGCCGGCCATGTATTGCGGGTGACGGTGCGAATCCTTGATGACGAAGCCGTACAGGGATTCATCGTCGCCCTTGTCATTGCGCAGGGTCTTGCCATAGCCCAGGCCCCAGGCGTGCTCGTTGAGTTCATTGAGCTTTTCGGTGGAGTAGGTGCTGCGGCCGTGGTGGGCCACGCCGGAGAGGTAGAGCGCGCTGTCGCCCTGGTTCCAGATATTGGCGGCGTGATCCTTTGCGCTCTGCCACAGGCTGTATTGGTCGTCGTCGGCGTGGGCGGCAGGTGCCAGGGCAAGACTGGCAACGCCCGCCAGGGCCAGGCGACGCAATGAAGAAGAGAGAGGGGCGCTGAAGCGCCGGAACTGGGTGATGGTTGTCATAGTTGTTGTGGACTACAGGCTAATGCCCCACGCATCCGGAAGCCGGAAAGGGCGTGGCGGCGCAGGGTTGTCACGGTCAAGCGCTTGCGACGGGCGAGGCGCGTCCGAGGATGTCACCCGTCATGGGGAATGACAGGCAATGCGGCGAAAATATCCCGCGTTTGTTCACATTGGAAAGGGGCGATATGTTACCAAACTGCAAGCATGCAGGCCAAGCCGCACAGGCGCAACCGCCTTTCGTTGACATATTTGGTAACAATTTGCTGACACCTGGTTGGTATCAGCACTTACTACTGGCGCATATCACTGGCGTGCATTACGCAGTTGCGAGGGAGGTTTGGCGCTGGAGAAGTTGCTGCGCCAGGGATTGATATCCAGGCCGCCACGTCGGGTGTAGCGGGCATACACGGCCAGCTTCTGCGGTTTGCAGTAGCGCAGGATGTCGGTGAAGATGCGCTCGACGCACTGCTCGTGGAATTCGTTGTGCTCGCGGAAACCGATAATGTATTTCAGCAGCCGCTCCTGGTCGATCGGCGCGCCGACATACTGGATCTGCACGCTGCCCCAGTCGGGCTGGCTGGTCACCGGGCAGTTGGATTTGAGCAGTTGCGACACCAGGGTTTCCTCGACGGTGGCTTCGTCATGGCGGGCGCGCAGGATGCTGCCATCGGGGTGGGCAGTGGCTTCGATCTCCACGTCCAGCCGGTCCAGCGACAGGCCGCCGAGTTCGCCGAACTGCACCTGGCCAAACTGCGCGGCTTCGGTCAGCGTGACCTGCACGGTGCCACCGGCCGCAGCCGAGAGATCGTGGCGCAGCTTCTCCACCAGCTGGTCGGCGCTTTCCAGACGCTCCTGGTTGAAGGAGTTGAGATAAAGCTTGAACGACTTCGATTCGATGATGTTGGGCGAATCGGCCGGCACCATGAAGGTCGCGATGGCGATCTGCGGCTTGCCGCGCAGGTTCAACCAGGAGATTTCATAGGCGGTCCAGAAATCGGCGCCGAAGAAGGGCAGCGTGCCGCTGATCTGCAGCTCGGCGCGCTTGGGCGCACGCGGGATGGGAAACAGCAGGCTGGGGTCGTAATGGGTCGGATATTCGGAGCTCTTGCCCAG
>JAFAMT010000012.1 GCA_019233085.1 Herbaspirillum sp. | reverse complement strand
TTCAGCGAGAGCAGGTTGGTCTGGTCGGCCACCTTGGTGATGGTGGTGACGACCTGGTTGATGTTGCCGGCCTTCTCATTGAGGATCGCCAGCTTGGCGCTGACCGAACCGGCCGCATCCATCACGCTTTGCATGGTGTCGCCCATGCGGTTCAGGCCGGCCTGGCCGCTGCCGGCCAGCGACGAGGTCTGTTCCGAGACCACCGAGACTTCATTCATGGTGCGCACCAGGTCACGCGAGGTCGCATGGATCTCGCGCGAGGTGGCACCGATCTCGGTGGTGGTAGCGGCGGTTTCGGCTGCGGTGGCCTGCTGCTGGCGCGCCGTGGCGGCGATCTCGGTGACCGAGGTCGCCACCCGCGCCGACGAACTCTGGGCCTGCGACACCAGTGCCGTGAGCTCGTCGGTCATGCGATTGAAGCCGCTGCCGAGGTGGCCGAACTCGTCCTGGCGCGGCAGTTCCACGCGCCGCGAGAAATCTCCCGAACGCATGATGTCGAGGATGCCCATGAGCTTTTGCAGCGGCTCGTTGATGGCGCGCATCAGGAAGAAGCCGCACACCAGCGCCGCCAGCAGCGCCGCCATGAGCGAGGTGAGCATGGCAAACTGGGCCGAGGTGACGGCATCGCTGATGTGGCTGGCGGCCTCATCGGCGATGGCCTTGTTCTTCTCCACCATGCGCTGGGTAAATTGATACCCCAAACGCCACTGCGGCCGGATCTGCTCGTTGAAGACCTTGTCGATGGCACTGCGCTGGCTGAAGTCCATCTTCAAAACCTCGCTCATCATGGCGCGATATTTTTGCCGGGCTTGCTTGAACTGCTCGAAGATCTGGCGATCGTCATCGCTGAAAATCGATTTCTCGTAATCCTCCTGAAAGCGGTCCAGACGCTCGGCGTTGCGACGCAGCAGCGCCAGATTGCCCTGGCGCTCGCCGTCACTGGCGTCGATCTGCGCAATCTGCTGGCTCATCAGCAGGTTCTCGTACCAGGCGGCGTTGATCATGGTGCTGTAATACAGCCCGGGCGTGGAATCCAGGCGCAAGGACGTGGCGCTCTTCTCGATGCGGTTCAGGTTGACCGCGAAAATCCCGGCCATCAGCGCCATGACCAACAGGATGAGCACGAAACTGCCGAGTATGCGTTGCTTGATGGTCCAGTTGTTCATGCGCAGGTTTCCTTGGTGGAGGCGGGAGTCGGGGCTTCCCACATAGTGCAATATAGAAATTCTTTGAGATTATCATCGAATATTTTCAATATGACTATGAGGGAGCGCAGCATATTTTCCCGCAGGGAAACAAAAACGGCGCCCATACGGGCGCCGTCCTGGCTTCCAGCCTCTGCCCCGACCTGTTCAGGTGGGCATGGGCTTGTTGTCCTGCAGGTCGAGGAAACCCTTGATGAGACGATAGGCCTTCCAGATCCAGGCCAGGGAGAAGATCAGCACGGCCAGCGGAATGCCGACCAGGGTCATCCACACCACCCCGCCGGCAAACATCCAGAACAGGTACCACCAGAAGGAGCGGATCTGCCAGCGGTGATGGCTGTAGAGGAAGGTGTCGCGGGCGTCGCCACGCTTGAGATAGTTGACGATCAGCGGCAGCCATGACAGCAGCCCAAGTGAAAACAGCAGGCTGGCGCCATGGAAGAGATAAAGCCACCAGACCAGCTCCCGGGCCGATTGGGTCTGTGGGTCCAAGACCAGTTCCTGGTTCATCGTGTCTCCTGTGATTGATGGGGCTGCCGGCCTGTCCTCATGCGGGAGGACTCAGGCCAGCAGGTTCAAGATGCCGTCCAGTCCGACGAAATTCAAGCCCACGCTGGCCTGGGCGCACACCACCGGCTTGGCACGGAAGGCCACCGACAGGCCCGAGATACCCATCATGCGCAGGTCATTGGCGCCATCGCCCATGACGATGGCCTGCGCCGGCTGGGCGCCGATCTCCTGGCAGACCCGCTCTACCGTGGCGCGCTTCTCCTCGGCGTTGACGATGCCGCCCACGACCTTGCCGGTGAGCTTGCCATCGACCACTTCCAGGGTATTGGCATGGGTGTAGTCCAGGCCCAGGCGCGCCTTCATGCGGTCGGTGAAGAAGGTAAAGCCCCCCGAGACCAGCAAGGTCTTCAGGCCGGCGGCCTGCACTGCCTTGAGCATGTTCTCGGCACCGGGCGAGAGCTGCAGGCGTTCGTCATAGACGCGCTGCAGGGCGCCTGCATCCAGGCCCTTCAACAAGGCCACGCGGCGGGTCAGGCTCTCGTTGAACTCGATCTCGCCACGCATGGCGGCTTCGGTGATCTCGGCCACTTGCGGCTTCAAGCCCTGCATGTCGGCGATCTCGTCGATGCATTCGATGGTGATGAGGGTGGAGTCCATGTCCATGGCCACCAGGCGGAAATCGGCCAGACGGCGCCCCTCGGCGATGAAGGCATAGTCCAGGCGCGCCTTGAGGCAGGCAGCGTCGATGGCGGCCTTCTGTGCATCGGTGGCGGCCACACCCGCCACGCGCCAGGCATCGGCGTCGGCCACGCGGCCATCGGTGATGCGCTCGGCCTGGCCGCCGGCCAGGGCGGCGATGGCATCGATGTCGGCCGCGGAAACGGCGTGGCTCTTGGGGGCTTGCAGGATCAGGTTCATGTTCTTGGTGGAGTTCGGGTAAATCGGTAACAGCGGTGGCAGCGGTTGGGCAGGCAGCAGGCCGGCCTCAGCCGGTCAGCGCCTTCATGGTCGTCTTGACCTGCTGCACGCGCGCGGCCAGGTCGGGCATGGCGGCCGTGATGCGCAGCTTGTCGGGGCCATTGAGCTTGACCTGGCGGTTCTTCTGCACCAGCGTGATGATGCGCATGGCGTCGATGGGCGGATTGGGGACGAACTGCAGCAGGGCCGCTTCCGCATGGGCATCGATCTTGATGATGCCCAGCGGCTTGGCGGCGATGCGCAGGCGGTGCGTCTCGACCAGCGCCTTGGCCTGGTCGGGCAGCTTGCCGAAGCGGTCGATCAGTTCTTCCTGCAGGGCGTCGATGGCATCGGACTTCTCGCAGTTGGCGAAGCGCTTGTACAGCGACAGGCGCTCATGCACGTCGCCGCAATAGTCATTGGGCAGCAGCGCCGGCACGTGCAGGTTGATCTCGGTGGTGGTTGACAGGGGCGCGGCCAGGTCGGGCTCGCGGCCATCCTTCAAGGCACGCACGGCCTCGTTCAACATGTCCGAATACATCTGGAAGCCGATCTCGTGGATCTCGCCGGACTGGTGGTCGCCCAGCACTTCGCCGGCGCCGCGGATCTCCAGGTCGTGCATGGCCAGGTAGAAGCCGCTGCCCAGCTCCTCCATCTGCTGGATCGCCTCCAGCCGGCGCTGGGCCTGCTTGGACAGGCCCTGCACATCCTGCACCAGCAGATAGGCATAGGCCTGGTGGTGCGAACGGCCGACCCGCCCGCGCAGCTGGTGCAGCTGCGCCAGGCCGAACTTGTCGGCGCGGTGCATGATGATGGTGTTGGCGGTGGGCACGTCGATGCCGGTCTCGATGATGGTGGTACAGAGCAGGATATTGAAGCGCTGGGCGACGAAGTCGCGCATCACCTTTTCCAGGTCGCGCTCATGCATCTGGCCGTGGGCCACGCCGATGCGGGCCTCCGGCAGCAATGCTTCCAACGCGGCCTTGCGGTTGGCGATGGTCTCCACTTCGTTGTGCAGGAAGTAGACCTGGCCGCCGCGCTTCAATTCGCGCAGGCAGGCTTCGCGGATGGTGGACTCGTTCTCGGCGCGCACGAAGGTCTTGATGGCCAGGCGCTTTTGCGGTGCCGTGGCGATGACCGAGAAGTCGCGCAAGCCTTCCAGCGCCATGCCCAGGGTCCGCGGGATGGGGGTGGCGGTGAGCGTGAGCACGTCGACCTCGGCGCGCAGGGACTTCAGGGCTTCCTTCTGGCGCACGCCGAAACGGTGTTCCTCGTCGATGATGACCAGGCCCAGGCGCGAGAACTTCACTTCATCCGAGAGCAGCTTGTGGGTACCGATGACGATATCGATGGTGCCATCACCCAGGCCCTTGATGGCTTGCGTGACCTCCTTGCCGGTACGGAAGCGCGAGAGCTCGGCGATCTTCACCGGCCAGTTGGCGAAGCGGTCGGCGAAGGTAGCCGCATGCTGCTCGGCCAGCAGCGTCGTAGGCGCCAGGATGGCCACCTGCTTGCCGCCCATCACCGCGACAAAAGCCGCGCGCAGGGCGACCTCGGTCTTGCCGAAGCCGACGTCGCCGCAGATGAGCCGGTCCATGGGCTTGCCGCCGGTCATGTCCTTGATGACGGCATTGATGGCGGCGGCCTGGTCGGCGGTCTCTTCAAAGCCGAAGCTGTCGGCGAAGGCTTCGTAGTCATGCGCCGAATACTGGAAGGCATGGCCCTGGCGCAGCGCCCGGCGGGCATACAGGTTCAGCAGTTCGGCGGCGGTATCGCGCACCTGCTGGGCGGCCTTGCGCTTGGCTTTTTCCCACTGGCCCGAGCCCAGCGCGTGCAGTGGCGCGTCTTCCGGCGAGGCGCCAGAGTAGCGCGAGATCACGTGCAGTTGCGACACCGGCACGTAGAGCTTGGTCTCCTTGGCATATTCCAGGTGCAGGAACTCGGTCTCGCCCTCGCCCAGGTCCATGCTGACCAGGCCCATGTAGCGGCCGATGCCGTGGTTGCTGTGGACCACCGGGTCGCCGATCTTCAGTTCCGACAGATCGCGGACCATGAACTCGACATCGGTAGTGGCCTGTTGCTTGCGGCTGCCGGCGCGGCGGCCGCTGCCGGCGTAGAGCTCGGTCTCGGTCAGCAGCGCCAGCCCGGTGGCGGTGATGAAGCCGGCCTGCAGCGGCGCCACGCCCAGCATCAACGGTTCGTCGCTGGCCAGGAAGGTTTCCCAGTCCTCGCACAGCACCGGATGCAGGTCGTATTCGGCGAAATACTGCTGCAGGGTCTCGCGGCGGCCATTGGACTCGGCGCAGATCAGCACGCGCTCGGCGCCCTTCAGGAGGAAGCTGCGCAGGTTCACCAGCGGATCGTCGGCACGGCGATTGACGGCGATGTTGGGCAGCGGCGCCGACACCGCCGAGGGCGCATCGTCGGTCTTGAGCACCCAGCGCGCGTGGGGCTTCAACAGGGTGAAGAAATCCTCGTCATCCAGGTAGATGGCCTTGGGCTCCAGCACCGGACGCTCGCGGTCGGCATTGAGGAAGGTCCAGCGCGAGCGGGTATCGCTCCAGAAGCGCTTGATGGACTGCTCGATATCGCCCACGGTGGCAAACATGGCGTCGGCCGGCAGGTACTGGAACAGGGTGGCGGTTTCTTCGAAGAACAGCGGCAGGTAGTACTCGATACCGGCCGAGGCGATGCCATTGCCGATGTCCTTGTAGATGGCCGAGCGCGACGGATCGCCCTCGAACACCTCGCGCCAGCGGTTGCGGAAGGCCAGACGCGCCGCATCGTCCATGGGGAACTCGCGCCCCGGCAGCAGCCGCACATCGCGCACCGGATAGAGCGAGCGCTGGGTGTCGGCATCGAAGGTGCGGATGGTCTCGATGGTGTCGCCGAACAGGTCCAGCCGGAAAGGCAATACCGAGCCCATGGGGAAGATGTCGATCAGGCCGCCGCGCACCGAATACTCGCCCGGCGACATCACCTGCCCCACATGGGTGTAGCCGGCCAGCGTCAGTTGCGACTTCAGCTTGGCCTCGTCGAGTTTTTCACCCTGCTTGAAGAAGAAGGTATAGGCCGCCAGGAATTGCGGCGGTGCCATGCGCAACAAGGCGGTCGTGGCCGGTACGATCAACAGGTCGCACTGGCCGGACTGCACCTCGTAGAGGGTAGCCAGGCGCTCCGAGACCAGGTCCTGGTGCGGCGAGAAGGCGTCATACGGCAGGGTTTCCCAGTCCGGCAGCAGGTGGCAGCGCAAGCGCTCGCCCTCCTTGGGCTGGAACCAGGGGATCTCGGCCAGCAGGCGCTGGGCATCGGTGGCACTGGCCACGATCACCGCCAGCATGCGGCCCTCTGCCTTCAGGGCCAGCGCCGCCTGGGCCAGCAGGTAGGCATCGGCCGAACCATGCACGGCCGGCGGCAGGAAGCGCACACCCGGTTTGGGAAGGGATTTTTTCAGATCGAAAGACATCAGGATCGGCGGACTCGACAGGATCGACAGGAACACCCGGTGCGGCCCGCTGCGGGCGCACCGCCGCAAAATGCCGGCCGCTTGCAAGGGAATGGCATTAAAATTCAGCCTCTCATTATAAACGATGGCCCCGTCCCGGACCGCCTCCTGGCGCTCTGCCCTGCGGGCCTGAGCGCAAGGCATGAATCCACCGGCATCTTCCGTCTCCTCCCCCCGCCACTACGCCCTGATCCCGGCCGCCGGCGTGGGTGCCCGCATGGGGACCGACATCCCCAAGCAATACATGAACCTGGCCGGCAAACCCATGCTGCATCACGCACTGGAGACCTTTGCCGCCCACCCCCGCATCGCCCACACCTACATCGTGGTCAGCCCCGAGGATGGCTGGATCGATGAGCTGCTCACCCCGGCCCTGCTGCAACGGGCCAGCATCCTGCGGGTGGGCGGACCGACCCGGCAGGACAGCGTCTTCAATGGCCTCGGCGCCATGGAAGGCCATACCGACGGCCGTGACTGGGTGCTGGTACATGACGCCGCCCGCCCCGGGCTGGACGCGGCGCTGATCGACCGCCTGCTCGATGCATTGGCCGAGGACAGCGTCGGTGGCCTGCTGGCCCTGCCGGTGGTCGATACCCTCAAGCGTGCCGATGACGACAGCCGTTCGCTGGAGACCGTCCCCCGCGCCGGCCTGTGGGCCGCGCAGACGCCGCAGATGTTCCGCTACGCCCTGCTGCGCCAGGCGCTGCAACAGGCCCGTGAGCAGGGTCGCCTGGGCGCCATCACCGACGACGCCAGCGCCATCGAAATGCTGGGCCTGCGCCCGCGCTTGGTCGAGGGCAGCCCCCGCAATCTCAAGGTCACGCTGGCGCAGGACGCCGCGCTGGCCGAATTCTTCCTGAAAGGTCTAGACGCATGAGCCACCCCCTTCCCTTCCGCATCGGCCAGGGTTATGACTGTCACGCCCTGGTCGAAGGACGCCCGCTGATCCTGGGCGGCGTCGAGATCCCGCACAAGAAGGGCCTGCTCGGCCATTCCGACGCCGATGCCCTGCTGCATGCCATCACCGACGCCCTCTTCGGCGCAGCCGCGCTGGGCGACATCGGCCGCCACTTCCCCGATACCGATGCGCAATTCAAGGGCGCCGATTCGCGCGTGCTGCTGCGGGAGGCCGGCAAACGCCTCCAGGCGGCCGGCTATCGGGTGGGCAATGTGGATGCCACCATCATCGCCCAGGCGCCCAAGATGGCCCCCCATATCCCCTCCATGGTGGCCCATGTCGCAGAAGATCTGGAAATTTCTCGCGATCAAGTGAATATCAAAGCGAAAACCAACGAAAAAATGGGGTATTTAGGCCGTGAGGAAGGCATCGCAGCCGAGGCTGTTGTGCTGATCTACCGCCAAAATGAAGAAATTTAACGTGTAGGAGCCTTGCGCAGCGCCTGCGTAGGACAACGCCGGACACGCCGAAAGCCGCACCAGACAAGGGCTTTCAGGCGATTTGCTGCACCATTTCCCGGCATCGGGCGAAATCTAAGGCACCAGGAAAAGTCATTAAATATTTAAATTGAAGTTTCGTGCCGAAAATAGCTTGCATTCTCGATTTAATGAGTATAATCGTTGCGTCGTTAGGATTCGAGCTGGTAGTGCGGTTCTTCGCTGTCATTCCTCCCGAGTAACGATAAAGAGCCGGGCGCAAGCCCCAATCAATTAAATTTAGGAGTCCGTAATGGCAACTGGTACCGTCAAGTGGTTCAACGATGCAAAGGGTTTTGGCTTCATCACCCCCGATGAAGGCGG
>JAFAMT010000420.1 GCA_019233085.1 Herbaspirillum sp. | reverse complement strand
CGGCAGCCCCGCCACGTTCATCCCGAAGATCCCCGATACCAGCGTGGCAGGCATCAGCAAGGCGGTCAGCACCGATAGCGCCATCAGGTTGCGGTTCATCTGTTCCGACATCTGCGAGGCGATCTCTTCCTGCAGCAGCTTGGCCCGTTCATAGACCGCTTCCACGGTGGAATGCAGTTCGTTGAGTTCGTCCAGGGCATGGGTCAGGTCTTCCAGCGCCTCCAGCGGTACCCAGGATGGGCGCAGGCGATGGAACTGCGCCAGGATGCGCCGCTCCGGCGCGATGAAGCGGCGCAGCTCGGCCAACTGGCGGCGGATGCCCGAGAGTTCGCTGCGGTCTTCCGCCCGGCGGTCCGACAGCACAGAGAATTCGATGTCATCGACCTTGTCGTTGAGCTTCTCCAGGCGCGCATTGAAACCATCGGCCAGGCAGCGCAGCAGTTCGGCGAAGAGGTCCATGGGATTGTCGAACTCGCCGCCATCGAGCACCTTCTGGCGCAGCATGTTGGTGGAGATCAGCGGCTGGGTGCGCAAGGTCAGCAGGCGGGTGCGATCCAGGTAGAAATGCAGGGCGCCCTTCTCGGTGCCGGTGTCGCCGATCTCCATCTTCATGTCGGTGAGGGTGCCGTAGACGCCGTCGGGCGTGGCATGCAGGCCGGGATGGGTGTCGCTGCTGAGGAGGAATTCGGTGATGTATTCCGGGATCTCGCTGTGGTGCTGCATCCAGTGCTGGATCTTGACGTCGGCCGTCTTGACGTGCAGCCAGGTGAACTCCGGCGCGGCCGGCCGGCAGTCGATCAGGTCATTCCATTTGAGCTGGCTGGCACGGCCCCCTGTGAAGCGGAAGGCACAGATGAATCCGGCCGGTTCATAGAGCAGATGGAGGGGGTGTGGCGTATCCGGCGGATTGTGCATGGGCGGCCAGTGGAGGTGGGCTAGAAGGGTGGAACTGGCATTCTAGCGACCCTCTTTGACCCATTTATGACAAACCCATGACGGCGACACAGCGCCCCATCCGCCCCGCCCGCAGATCAGTAGTTGAAGTTGCGGTTGCCGTAGGCTTCGCGGGCCGCATCGCAGACGCGGATCTGCGCCGCGCTCATGCCCGAGGTACCGTTGAGCGAGCACTGGTCGGCCACCGACTTGGCTTCGTCGAGGTGCTGGCGGAAATAGGCGTAGTCCTTCTTGCCGGCCATGGCATCGCAGGCCGAGAGCAAAGGAAGTGCAATGCACAGCAGCGCTGGCACACGGATGAACTTGTTCATGCAGCGAATCCCCAGAAGATCGGGCCCGGCCCGGTGATATGCAGCTGCGCGTCACGGCTCCCTCCCCGGGGCCGATGTGGCGTGTGGTCGCTGCGATGCCGCAAAGTATAGACAGCAAACCTGGATTGCTCAATGGAAATTTCCGGCATTGCCGGCCATGGCGGAAAATGATCCCGGATAACCACACTTTCAGCCCGGAGCGCCCAAACAAAAGGCCGGTCACAGGGACCGGCCTTGTCAGTTCAGCAATCGCTCATCCGCGTCGCTTGAGCAGGGCATGCAGGATGATGGCGCCAAAGGTGGCGGTACCGATGCCACCCAGTGCAAAGCCACCCAGCTTGAGGGTGAAATCGCCCGCGCCCAGCACCAGGGTCACGGCAGCCACGATCAGGTTGGTGTGGTTGGAGAAATCGACCTTGTTCTCCACCCAGATGCGCGCACCCGAGACGGTGATCAGGCCAAACACCACGATCGACACCCCGCCCAGAACCGCACCGGGGATGGTCAGGATGGCCGCGCCGAACTTGGGCGAGAAGCCCAGCAGGATGGCAATGGCCGCGGCCACCACGAACACCAGGGTGGAGTAGATCTTGGTGACGGCCATCACGCCGATGTTCTCGGCATAGGTGGTCACGCCGGTGCCACCCACGCTGCCCGAGAGCATGGTGGCCAGGCCATCGCCGATGAAGGCGCGGCCGATGTAGCGGTCCAGGTTCTGGCCGGTCATGGCCGAGACCGCCTTGATGTGGCCCAGGTTCTCAGCCACCAGGATGATGGCCACCGGTGCCAGCAAGGCCATGGCGCTGGCGTGGAAGACCGGGGAGGCAAAGTGCGGCACGCCAAACCAGGCGGCATTGGCCACGCCCGAGAAATCGATGGGCTTGCCCAGGCCGGCGCCATTGGTCAGCACGGCATAGAGCACATAGGCCAGCAGCAGGCCGACCAGGATCAGCAGGCGTTGCAGCATGCCGCGCGCAAACACCGCCACCCCGCCCACGCAGAGCACCGTGGCCAGCGCCATCCAGCTGTCGAAGCTGCTGCCGGAGACGCCCTTGACGGCGATGGGCGCCAGGTTCAGGCCGATCACGGCCACCACGGCGCCGGTCACCACCGGCGGCATCAACGATTCGATCCAGCGCGTGCCCACGCCCGCGACGATCAGGCCGATCACGGTATAGGCCGCGCCACAGGCGATGATGCCGCCCAGCGCCACCGACAGGTTGGCATTGGGGCCCGAACCGGCATAGCCGGTCACGGCGATCACCAGACCGATGAAGGAGAAGCTGGAACCCAGGTAGCTGGGTACGCGACCGCCCACCAGCAGGAAGAACAGCAAGGTACCCACGCCCGACATCAGGATCGCCAGGTTGGGATCGAAACCCATGAGCAGCGGCGCCAGCACGGTCGAGCCGAACATGGCGACCACGTGCTGCACGCCCATGGCCAGCGTCTGCGGCGCAGGCAGCCGTTCATCGGCGGCGATCACGGCACCCTTGCCATCGGTGGTGCTGCTGCGCAGCCGCCATTGGGGGAAGTACGAACCCGACATGGAGATCCCTTTCGTAGTGGATTTGTTATGGATTATTCGTATGTGGAACGGGGGCTAGTGTATTGAGCGCTCGCACAAATAACAATTGCTGCGGCGGCCCCGACGCAAAAAAATCCGTAAAAGGTTTCTGGTCGCCCCGGCCGTGCCGCGTGGCGGTGCAAGAAACCATGTCGGTGCGCCCGCATGCCCCAAAAAATGACAGCCATCCCCCGGCCTTGCGCGACGGGATGCCATGCAAGAAGCCACGGGCATGCTTCTTGCGCCACGGGAGAGGTTAGAATCCTGCCGCCGAGTCATCATCACCATGTCCATGATCAACCTGACCACCCCCGCCCTGCTCTTCCCCGCCACCTCGCTGTTGCTGCTGGCCTATACCAACCGCTTCCTGGTGCTGGCGCAACTGATCCGCAACCTGCAGAACCAGGGCCAGAACGACGAGCGCGGCCTGGTGATCCGCCAGATCCTCAACCTGCGCAAGCGCATCGTGCTGACCCGCTACATGCAGGCCCTGGGGGTATCGAGCTTCATCATGTGCGCCGTCTCGATGTTCCTGATCTTCGTGGACCACAACCGTGCCGCCGAAGTGCTTTTCGGCATCAGCCTGTTCCTGCTGGTGATGTCGCTCATGGTATCGCTGTGGGAAATCATGATCAGCACCCGCGCCATCGAGATCACCCTGGAAGACATGGCCCAGAAGCTGGGCCGCTCGGCCGTCGTGGTCGAGTGAAGCGTTTTCAAGGGGGAGGCGAATTCTATTGCAGGCTGCACGCCGGGGAAAATGTGATAATCGACGGGCCTGGCCGGCACACCACGGTGCCGGCGGGCTCCCTCGACTATGGACTGGAGACCTACATGATCCTGGAACTGGCGGACATCCGCATCCACCCCGGCAAGGAAGCCGAATTCGACCAAGCCATCCAGCGCGGCCTGGCGCAAACCATCAGCAAGGCCCGTGGCTATCTCGGCCACAAGGTACAAAAAGGCGTGGAATCGCCCCAGCGCTACCTGCTCATGGTGTACTGGGCCACCCTGGAAAACCATACCGTGGATTTCCGCGAATCGCCGGCCTTTACCGAATGGCGCGGCATCGTCGGCCCCTTCTTCGCCGGCGCCCCGCAGGTCGAGCATTTCTCGCTGCTGACCGAATCGGCCTGAGCCTGCGGCCCGGTGCCCACCCGGCGCCAAGGAACGTTTGCGGCATCGCCCTGACTAACGGGCAATGAGAGACAGGGCGCGCGCCACCCGCGCGCCGCTCGTGTAACATGCGCCGCCACGACAAGAGCGGCGTTGCCGCCGCCCAGGAACACCAGGATGACCAGATTGCCCCGCTTTGCCCTCGCCCGCCCCCTCCGCTCCCACACGCTCCCCACGCACTGGCGCCTGGCCGCCGTTGCCAGCCTGTGCAGCCTCATGCTGGCCCTGGGCGGCTGCGACCATTTCAGCAGCGACGAACAGCGCCAGGCCGAGGTGGTCAGCAGTTTCTACCGCATCCACCTGCAGAACCACGCCCCCGGGCTGCCCTCGGCCGACGAGCTCAAGCAGTTCGAGCCCCTGCTCAGCCACGCCCTCTACGCCCTGCTGACCGAAACCGCCGCCGCCGACGCCCGCTACCACGCCGCCCTGGGCAGCCAGGCCGCACCGTTGCTCGAAGGCGACCTGTTCACTTCGCTCTATGAAGGGGCCACCTCGTTTGCCGTGCAATCCTGCGACAGCGATGCCCAGCGCGCCTCCTGCCAGGTCACCTTGCGCTACAACAAGGACGGCGCCGACGAGTCCTGGAACGACAAGATCCTGCTGGTGCGGGAAGGCCAGCAATGGCGCATCGATGACATCGAATTCATCGGCAACGACCAGTCCTCGCAACGCGAATACCTCAGCGACACCCTCACCGACACCATCAAAGAGGCCCAGTGAGACGCCACGTTCCGCTGCCCGGCCGGCGGGAGCGGAATTGGCGGCCTTTTGGCAATGTGTTCTCGGCCTTCCCATGGCACCAAACGGCGTAAGATTGCCTTCCAGAATGCTTGTTGCTTTGCCAGCACTTTGCGTGCAGATGGCATGCAAATGGCCCGAATAAGCCACAGCGCTGGGTCATCAGGGGAGATGCCCGATCCGGGACGGGCGGCAGCCATGCCGCGCCCGTCCTTGCGTGCGTGCTTCATCGCTACCCGGATCGCGACCCCGATCACGAACAGGTCAGACACGCCGTCCCGCCGCCCGGGACAGCTCATGGGAGAATTGGATTGAAGCGGATCGCTAAGTTGCTCATCGTCGCCGCCGGCCTGCTGCTGACAGCCTGCTCGGCCAATGAAGAGGGCAAGGCCAGGGAAGTGGTCAATGATTTCTACCAGACGCACCAGTCCAACCGCCCCTCGGGCGCGCTCACGCTCAAGGAACTGATCACCTTCCGTCGCTTCCTGTCGGAGCCCCTGTTCGACCTGCTCAAGGATGTCTCGGTGGCCCAGGAAGCCCTGGTCACCCAGGCCGCGGCCGATCCGGATGAGGATCCGCCGGCGCCGCTGGTGCAGGGCGACCCCTTCACCGGCCATCCCGGCAGCGCCTCCACCTTCCGCCTGCTCGAATGCGAGGCCCAGGAGCGCCAAACCACCTGCGCGGTGGAACTGATCTTCAGCGATGCCAAGCTGCAAGCCCCGGTCAAGTGGACCGACAAGGTCCTGCTCACGCGTGACGCGCGCGGTTGGGTGATCGACAACATCCAGTACCCGGGTGGCGCTGCCCCGCTGCGCAGCGGCACCCTGCAGCAAGCCATGCGCAAGATATTGAAGCGCGAGGCGCCGCCGCTGCCATAAGGCCACAGCAGGCCGCGCCAGTCACAATTGTTTCGAAAACAGGGCCTTGCTCGATGCGCGCAACACCCGCGTGGCGGCATTGGCGGTGCAAGGCGCTATCAAGGCTCTATAATCGCGCGATTCCTTTAGATCCACGCCGCGATGTCCAATCACACCTTCCTCTGGCACGACTACGAAACCTTTGGCGCCGTGCCGCGCCGCGACCGCCCCGCGCAGTTCGCCGCCGTGCGCACCGATGCCGAGCTCAACGAGATCGGCGAGCCCATCATGATCTACTGCAAGCCGGCCCCGGACTACCTGCCCGACCCGGTCTCCTGCCTGATCACCGGCATCACCCCGCAGCACTGCCTGGAACACGGCCTGCCCGAGCATGAATTCGCCGCCCGCATCGAAGCGGCCCTGGGCGAACCCGGCACCATCGGCGTGGGCTACAACACCATCCGCTTCGATGATGAAGTGACCCGCTTCATGTTCTGGCGCAACCTGATCGACCCGTACGCCCGCGAATGGCAGAACGGCTGTGGCCGCTGGGACCTGCTGGACGTGGTGCGCCTGACCTACGCGCTGCGCCCGCAGGGCATGCAGTGGCCGACCAAGGAAGACGGCAGCGTCAGCTTCAAGCTGGAGCACCTCTCCAAGGCCAACGGCCTGGTCCACGAGGCCGCCCACGATGCGCTTTCCGACGTGCGCGCCACCATCGCGCTGGCACGCCTGATCCGCCAGAACAATCCGCGCCTGTTCGACTTCGCGCTGGCCCTGCACAAGAAGGAGAAAGCCGCCGCCGAGATCGGCCTGCCGGTGGCCAAGCCCTTCCTGCATGTCTCGGGCATGTTCCCGGTGGCCAATGGCTGCCTGGCGCTGATGTGGCCGCTGGGCATGCACCCGACCAACAAGAATGAAGTGATCGCCTGGGACCTGGCCTACGACCCGGCCGAACTGGCGGGCCTGGATGCGGCCACCGTGCGCGAACGCATGTTCACCCGCAAGGACGAGCTGCCCGAGGGCATGACGCGCCTGCCGGTCAAGAGCATCCACCTCAACAAGTCACCGATGGTGGTGGGCAGCTTGAAGACACTCTCGGCCGAGCGCGCCGCCGAACTGGGCATCGATGTGGAACAGGCCCTGCGTCACGCCGAACAGGCGGCCGCCCTGCCCGACCTGGCCGCGCTGTGGCGCGAGGTCTACCAGCGCCCGAGCGAAGATGCGCCGGACGTGGACGAGGATCTGTATGGCGGCTTCATCGGCAACGGCGACCGCCGCCAGCTCACGCAATTGCGCGCCCTGTCGGCGCAGGAACTGGCCCAGGCCAGCGTGGCCTTCGACGACGCCCGCCTCAACGAGATCCTGTACCGCTATCGCGCCCGCAACTTCCCCGAGAGCCTCAGCCCCGAGGAAGCCCAGCACTGGGAAGAGCACCGCGCCGCGCGGCTCTTCGAGGGCAGCGGCGGCGCCCGTACCATCGCCCAGTTGTTCGAGCAGATCGACCAGTTGCAGGAAGAGGCCGACGACGAACGCACCCAGGAGATCCTGGGCGCCTTGTACGACTA
>JAFAMT010000394.1 GCA_019233085.1 Herbaspirillum sp. | reverse complement strand
CAACCTGGGCGGCACCATTCCCAATCATTGCTTCTCGGAAGCGCTGGATCTGCCGACCCTGTGGGTGCCGCATTCCTATCCCTCCTGCTCGCAGCATGCGCCGGACGAACATTTGCTCGGCCCGGTGGCACGCGAGGGTTTGCAGCTCATGGCCGGCTTGCTGTGGGACATCGGCCACCAGGGCAGGCAGGTGGCCGATCAGCGGGCGGTCCTCTAGCCCGGCCTGGTCCGGCAAGGCTGCCGGGCCGGCATTAATCTTGTCAGGATCGCATTCCTGGCGCGCATGCCAAACCTTCCAACAGGAACAAGAACATGAACGCAGCGTCCCCATCGGCAGCACAGGAAGTTTCCCCCGCCGCGCAAAGTGAAACGGCCTCCACGTCGGCGGCCCCCATGTCGGGGGCCCGCCTGCGCCGGCTGATCATTGCCTCCTCCATCGGCAATGCGCTGGAGTGGTTCGACTTCGTCGCCTATGGTTTCTTCGCCGTGACCATTTCCAAACTGTTCTTCCCGACCGGGGATGACACGGTGTCCTTGCTGGTGACCTTCGCCACCTTCGGCCTGTCCTACCTGTTCCGCCCGCTGGGAGCGATCCTGCTGGGCTGGTATGGCGACAAGGTGGGGCGCAAGCCGGCGTTGCTGGTCTCGCTGTCGATGACGGTGGCCGGGACCCTGATCTGTACCGTGATCCCCACCTATGCCTCCATCGGCGTGGCTGCGCCCATCGGCATCCTGGTGGCGCGCATCCTGCTGGCCTTGTCGGCCGGTGGCGAGTTCGGCTCGGCCACGGCCTTGCTGACCGAGACCGGTTCCAGGCGTCGCGCCTTCATGGCCAGCTGGCAATTTTCCAGCCAGGGCGCTGCCGCCCTGATGGCCGCGTTGGCCGGTTTCCTGCTCAACCTGTGGCTCACGCCCGAGCAGATCGCCTCCTGGGGCTGGCGCCTGCCGTTCGCCTTCGGCCTGCTGATCGCGCCGGTGGGCCTGTACATCCGCCGTCATATCGATGAAGTGCCGATGGCGAAGAAGGTGCAGGCCACCGCTGTGGACCAGGCTTCATGGGGTTTGCAGGTCACCCGCGTGCTGGTGGCCATGGGCATCCTGTCGGTCTCCACGGCCGCGACCTACCTGATGCTGCTGTACATGCCGACCTTCGCCATCAAGCAATTGCACCTGCCGCAATCGACCGCCTTCGCCGCCGCCGCCGTGACCGGTGCCATCCTGATGGTGGGTGCGCCCTTCATGGGCATGCTGGCTGACCGCCATGGCCGCACCCGCATCATGGTGATCTCCACCGTCCTCACGCTGGCCACGATCTATTATTGCTTCGTCTGGGTCATCGCCTCGCCCAGCGTGTGGGTGATGATGGCCATCATGATCTGGGCCGGCATCCTCAAGGCGGTCTACTTCGGCTCGCTAGGGGTGGTGCTGTCGTCGATCTTCCCGCCGTCCACCCGGGTGCGTGGCATGGGCATCAGCTATAGCCTGGGCGCCACCGTCTTCGGCGGTTTCACGCCCTTCATGGTGACCTGGCTGGTGGGCAAGACCGGCAACCCGGTTTCTCCCAGTTACTACCTGATGGCCTGTGCGGCCATCAGCCTGGTGTGCGTGGCGATCTACCACTTCCGGCTGAAAAAATTCCTGTAAGGCGCATGTGGCGCGGGAATTTTTTCCCGTGCCGCGCTAACATGGCGGTTTGGCCGCTCAATTCGCCGGCAACCGCTTCACTCCAATCGACGAGGTCCTCATGTTTTCGCATCTCCCGCCCTATGCAGGCGACCCCATCCTGAGCCTGATGGAACAGTTCCAGCGCGATGAGCGCGCCAACAAGGTCAACCTGAGCATCGGCATCTATACCGATGGCCGCGGCGCCGTGCCGGTGCTGCCCTCGGTGCATACCGCGGCGGCCGCCGTGGCCGAGGCCGACACGCCTCATGTCTACCTGCCCATGGAAGGCCACGGCGCCTATCGCAAGGCGGTGGCCAAGCTGCTCTTCGGTGCGGACCTGCCCTCCGACGATCACCTGGCCATCGTCCAGACCCTGGGTGGTTCGGGCGCGCTGAAGGTGGGGGCGGACCTGATTGCCCGTTTCTTCCCGCAGCCGACCATCTGGCTGCCGGATCCGACCTGGGACAACCACATCGGCATCTTCGAAGGCGCCGGTTTCAAGATCGAGCGTTATCCCTACTACGACGCCAAGACCAAGGGCCTGGACTTCGAAGGCATGCTGGCTAAGATCGACTCGTTGCCCAAGGGCGCGGTGGTGCTGCTGCACCCGTGCTGCCACAACCCGACCGGCGTCGATCCGACCCGCGCGCAGTGGGAGCAGATCGTCGAGGTGATCGAGAAGCGCGGCCTGCTGCCCTTCTTCGACCTGGCCTACCAGGGCTTCGCCGAGAGCCTGGAGGCAGACATCTGGCCGGTGCGCGAATCGGTGCGCCGCCAGATTCCCTTCTTCCTGTCCAATTCCTTCTCCAAGATCTTTTCGCTCTACAGCGAGCGCATCGGTGCGCTGTCGGTGTTCTGTCCGCGAGCAGGCGAGGCCGCCAACGTGCTGGGCCAGCTGAAGCTGACCGTGCGTCGCAACTACTCCAGCCCGGCCCGCAACGGCGCGTTGCTGGTGGCGCATGTGCTGGGCGATGACAAGCTGGCCGCTCAATGGCGTGCCGAAGTCGAGGAGATGCGCGTGCGCGTGCGCGACATGCGCGAGAAGCTGGCTTCGCAATTGAAGAGTGCCGTGCCGGATCAGGACTTCTCCTTCCTGCTGCGCCAGAACGGCATGTTCGGCTATACCGGCCTGACCTCGGCCCAGGTGGATCGTCTGCGTGACGAGTTCGGCGTCTACGCCGTGGGCACCGGCCGCATCTGCGTGGCAGGCTTGAACGATGGCAACGTCGCACGGGTGGCCGAGACCATGGCCGAGGTGTTGCGTGGCTGAAGTGGCAAGCAAGGCCGTGCTTGCCACGGCCGACCTGCGCCACAAGGGCTATGAGGATGTGCTGGCGCTGGTGGCCGGCACCCTCTTCGTCTCGCTGGGCGTGAACATGTACACCCATGTGGGCTTGCTGACCGGCAGCACCGCCGGCCTGGCCTTCCTGGCGCATTACCTCACGGGGCTGCCGTTTGGCGTGGTGTTCTTCACCATCAATATCCCGTTCTATTACTTTGCCTTCCGCCGCATGGGTTTGCGCTTCACCGGCAAGACCTTTTGCGCGGTGGCGCTGGTGTCGGGTTTTTCGCTGATGCATCCGCATTTCATCAGCTACGGCAAGCTCGATGTCTTCTACAGCGCCATCCTGGGTGGCCTGCTCATGGGCGTGGGTTTCGTGGTGCTGTTCCGCCATGGCGCCAGCCTGGGCGGCATCAACGTGGTGACCTTGTTCCTGCAGGATCGCTACGGCCTGCGCGCGGGCAAGCTGCAGATGGGCGTGGACGTGGTGATCGTGCTGTGCTCGCTGTTCGTGGTGACGCCCAAGATCCTGCTGGCCTCCATCCTGGGCGCGGTGACGGCCAATCTCATCATTGCCCTGAATCATCGGGCGGGGCGGTACATGGGCATGTAAGTCCGCCCGCCAGGGCCGGACGCGTTCAGGCGCTGAGCAATTCGTCGGCCGACGACCTCAGCGGATAGGACTGGATCAGCAGATCGGCCGGGAGGTTCAACCCGGCACTGAGCTTGCGGATCATCTCCAGGGTCAGCGGGCGCACGCGATTGAGAATGTCCGATACGCGTCCGCGCGGCCCGAGGTAGGGCTCCAGATCCTTGCGCGAGAGCCCGCGTGCCTCCATCACATGCAGCAGGAAATCAATGGGATCGGGGTCGGCAATGGCGAAGTGCGCGCGTTCGTAGTGCGCGATCAGCAGGCTCAGCACGTCCAGCTGGTCGGCTTGTGGCGACCTGGCCGGTGCGTCCCACAGACGCTCGGCTTCTGCCAGCGCGGCACGGTAGTCCTTGCGGCTGCGGATCAGTTTGAGTTGCATGCGGTCTCCCTTCAGATCGTTTCCACGTCGATGGCGTCGTACTGGCGATGGGTGCCGACGAAGCGGACGTAGATCAATTCCTTGTCATAGCGCACCGCCACGACCAGACGATAGTCGTTGCCCTTGATGTTGAACACCACCCGGTTGTTGCCAGTGAAACTGGCATGGCGGTAGGCCGCCTTGATGTCGGCCGGCGTCTTCCAGTTCACCCGGCTGGCCAGCGCGTACCAGGCGCGCAGCGGTGTTTCCGCGGCGGGGTGGGCGGTCCAGAATGACCGTAGGGTGGAGAGGGCGATGATGCGCATCGACACACCCTATCATGCTACCACCTTGGTAGCGACGCTGATGTCGCGATCGTATTCGATTCTCGAAAAAACACAAAACCCCGCATGAAGCGGGGTTCAGGTTACCCTGCCCGAAGGCAGGGCCACGGGCAACGTTGCTGGGGATCAACCGGCCGGCTTGATACGGAACGTCTCCACTCCCACCGATTCACAATCTGGATAGACATCCGGCTTCTCGGTCGACACGCGTACTGCGCGCACCTTGGGATGGGCCAGCATGGCCGTCATCACGTCGTCGCACAGGGTCTCCTGCAGGTGGATGTGGCCGCGCGCCATACGGGCGGCGATGGTGGAGCGGATGAAGTCGTAATCCACCACTTCGTCCAGATGGTCGGCGTGGGGCGTGGTCTCGGCCAGGGGCACGTAGAGGTCGACGTTGATGAGGATGCGCTGCTCACCCTTCTTTTCGAACTCGTGCACGCCGATGTTGATGAACACTTCATAGTTGCGCAGGAACAGGCGGCGGCAATCTTGCAGGGAAGGATGGGACAGGAAGAGCATGATCGGATCACTAAAGGTTATTTCGCCACGAACATGACGTCGCGCGAAAGGGGAAGCAAATGCTGGCCGCCATCGACCAGCAGGGTGGTGCCTGTCACGGCACGCGCCGTGGCCACGTAGCAGACGGCGGCGGCAATGTCGTCGGGCGTGCTGCCACGGCCCAGCGGCGTGACCTGGTGCGCCTTGCCGAATTGTTCCTCGGTCTGGTCACCCGACACCATGGTCAGCCCCGGCGCCACGCCCACTACCCGCACGCGCGGGGCCAGGGCCTGCGCCAGCAGCGTGGTGGCGCTGTGCAGTGCCGCCTTGGACAGGGTGTAGGACAGGAAGTCGGGATTGGGATTGTACAGTTTCTGGTCCAGCAGGTTGATTACAACCGACTGTTCGCCCTGCGGTGTGGCCTCGAACAGGGCCTGCGCCAGCAGCACCGGGGCGCCGACGTTGGCGCTCATGTGGCGCAGCAGGCGCGCGTTGCCGAAGCTGGCGGCGTCATCGAAATCGAACAGCGAGGCATTGTTGACCACGCAGGAAACCCGCCCCAATGGCGCCGCCTGGGCCAGCAGGCCGCGTACCTGGGCCTCGTCACCCAGCTCGCAGCTGATCGCCAGGGCGCGTCGGCCCAGGGCTTCGATCTCGCGCACCAGGGTTTCGGCTTCCTCGCGGGAGCGGTGGTAGTGGACGGCCACGTCCCAGCCGGCCTGTGCCAGTGCCAGGGCGATGTGACGACCGATACGGCGGGCCGCGCCGGTAACCAGCGCGACGCCTGCAGAAGAGGGAGATGCCATGTCCTTGGTTTCCAATACAATACGGCCCATGCAACTGCAACTACCCGAACCAGGCGCCGACGCCCAGCAGGCGTCACACACCCTCCAGCAACTGATTGCCGGCGAGATCGCTGCCGCCGGCGGCTGGATCTCTTTCCAACGTTACATGGAACTGGCCCTGTATGCCCCGCAAGTGGGCTACTACAGCGGCGGTTCGGCCAAACTGGGCAAAGATGGGGATTTTACAACCGCCCCGGAAATTTCGCCCCTGTTCGGTGCCACGCTGGCCCACTTGGCCGCCGAGGTGATCGCCGCCAGCCCGGCGGTGGACAATGTCCTGCTGGAGTTCGGCGCCGGTACCGGCAAGCTGGCCCGCGACATCCTCACCGAATTGCAGGCCCGTGACCAGTTGCCGGACAGATATTTCATCGTGGAAATTTCTGCCCAGTTGCGTGCCAGGCAACAGCAGACGCTGGCCGCCTTCGGTGGCCGTGTCGAGTGGCTCGACACCCTGCCGGAGCGTTTCTCGGGCGTGGTGGTGGGCAACGAGGTGCTGGACGCCATGCCGGTGCGCCTGGCCGTGAAGGGCGCCGATGGCTGGGTCGAGCGCGGCGTGGTGTGCGACGCCAATGGCCGCCTGCAGTTCGGCGACCGGGTCGTGGCCGACCTGCCGGTGGCCCAGATCCCCGATGCCGATACCTTGCCGCAAGGCTATCTGACCGAACTGGCGCCGGTGGCCATCGCCTTCATGCGCACGCTGGCGCGCATGGTGGCGGCTGGATCGGGCGCGGCGGTCATCCTTCCGGATTACGGATTCCCCGCGGCGGAATATTATTTGCCGGATCGCGACCAGGGTACGCTGATGTGCCACTACCGCCATCATGCCCATACCGATCCGTTCTACTGGCCGGGCTTGCAGGACCTGACCGCCCACGTCGATTTCACCGCCATGGCGGTGGCCGCCGTGGAAGAGGGCGCTGAGGTGCTGGCCTATACCAGCCAGGGCGCCTTCCTGCTCAATGCCGGGATCGGCGAGTTGCTGCTGCGCACCTCGCCCGAGGACAGCATGCGTTACCTGCCACTGGCCAATGGCATGCAGAAGCTGATTTCACCGGCCGAGATGGGCGAGCTGTTCAAGGTGCTGGCCATCGGCAAGAATGTCCAATGGCCGCAGCGCATGCTGCGCCACGACCGTACCCACAGGTTATGAGGAGCATCGCGTGATACGCTGGATCGTCGTCATCTTCCTGGCCGTGATTGTCTTTTCCACGCTCTTGCCCTGGCTGGAGAAGCTGGGCATCGGCCGCCTGCCGGGCGACTTGCGCTTCCGCCTGTTTGGCCGCATCTATTCCCTGCCGTTCGCCTCGACCATCCTGATCTCGGTGGTGGTCTTCCTGCTGGCGAAGATACTCTGAGAAGGACCAAGCGAGATGCGCGTATTGCTGGTGGAAGATGATCCCATGGTCGGCGAGGCGGTGCGCAAGGGTTTGCGCCAGGACGGCTTCGCCATCGACTGGGTACAGGACGGCAAGTCCGCCGACGTGGCCTTGCGCACCGAGGACTACGCCATGCTGCTGCTGGACCTGGGCCTGCCGCACAAGGATGGGTTGGCGGTGCTGCGTACGCTGCGCGAGCGCGGCAACAGCATTCCGGTCCTGATCACCACGGCGCGCGATGCCGTGGCCGACCGTGTGGCCGGGCTCGATGC
>JAFAMT010000380.1 GCA_019233085.1 Herbaspirillum sp. | reverse complement strand
AACCGCATAACCGGATAGAACAATGAAAATCACCAAGATCTCCACCTTCATCGTGCCGCCGCGCTGGTGCTTCCTCAAGATCGAGACCGACGAAGGCATCGTCGGCTGGGGCGAGCCCATCGTCGAAGGCCGCGCCCATAGCGTGGCTGCCGCCGTCGACGAACTGGCCGACTACCTGGTCGGCAAGGACCCGCGCAACATCGAAGACCACTGGACGGTGCTCTACCGTGGCGGCTTCTATCGGGGTGGCGCCATCCACATGAGCGCGCTGGCCGGTATCGACCAGGCCCTGTGGGATATCAAGGGCAAGGCCCTGGGCGTGCCGGTGCACCAGCTGCTGGGCGGCGCGGTGCGCAATTCCATCCGCGTGTATTCGTGGATCGGCGGCGACCGCCCGGCCGATACCGCGGCCGCGGCCAAGAATGCCGTGGCGCGTGGCTTCACGGCGGTGAAGATGAACGGCACCGAAGAACTGCAATTCATCGACAGCCACGACAAGATCGAACTGACCCTGGCCAATGTGCAGGCCGTGCGCGAAGCCGTCGGCCCCAACGTGGGCATCGGCGTGGACTTCCATGGCCGCGTCCACAAGCCCATGGCCAAGGTGTTGATCAAGGAACTGGAACCGTACAAGCTGATGTTCATCGAGGAACCGGTGCTGTCGGAAAACTCGGAAGCGCTGAAGGAAATCGCCCACCTCACCTCGACCCCGATCGCCCTGGGCGAGCGCCTGTACTCGCGCTGGGACTTCAAGCGCATCCTCTCCGAAGGCTATGTGGACATCATCCAGCCCGACGTCTCGCACGCCGGCGGCATCACCGAGACCCGCAAGATCGCCATGATGGCCGAGGCCTACGATGTGGCGCTGGCGCTGCACTGCCCGCTGGGCCCGATCGCGCTGGCCTCCTGCCTGCAGGTCGACGCCGGCAGCTACAACGCCTTCATCCAGGAACAGAGCCTGGGCATCCACTACAACGAAAGCAATGACCTGCTGGACTACATCCGCGACAAGAACGTGTTCGCCTATGAAGACGGCTACGTCAAGATCCCGCAAGGCCCTGGTCTGGGCATCGAGATCAATGAAGAATATGTCCGTCAGCGCGCCGAAGTCGGCCACCGCTGGCGCAACCCGATCTGGCGCCACAAGGACGGCAGCTTTGCCGAGTGGTAATGCAATAAGCCAAACCCTCCTCCTCGGTAGTACTTAAGCCCGGTCCGGCGCAAGCTGGCCGGGCTTTTTTATGCCTGTGCGGCCGGGGATGCCGCGGCCATTGATCTGCTGCAAAGATGGATGCGATCTGAATATTCCATTTAACTAATGAATCAAAAGCTGGCACAGTCTCACTTTTTGGTTTTCAAGGCAGCAGATCCATGAGTACCGGCATGCAAGACGCCTCCTCCGTTCCCCACCCTGCGCGCGTGCACCGTGCCACCCGCGCCACCATGGCGCAGTTCTTCGTCAATGGCGCCACCTTCGCCACCTGGGGGGTGCTGATCCCGTCGGTGAAGGAGCGTTTCGCGCTGTCCGATGCCGTGCTCTCGCTGGCCATGCTGGCCGTGGCCGCCGGGGCGCTACTGACCATGGGCCAGTCCGGCAAGTGGATCGCCCGCGTGGGGAGTGCTACCGCGCTGCGCCAGGTCGGCATCCTCTATGCGGCCACGCTGCTGCTGATCCCGCTGGCGCCGCAGTTCTGGATGCTGGTGGCGCTGCTGCTGGTGTTCGGCAGTGCCATGGCGGCCTTCGACGTGGCCATGTCGGTCCAGGCGGCGCTGGTGGAGGGGCAGCGCACGCGCCCCATCATGTCCACCCTGCATGCCATGTTCAGCATCGGCGGCATCGCCGGCTCAGCCCTGGGTGCGGTGCCGGGCCTGTCGCCACTGGCCCACGCGGCACTGGTGGGGACGGGTACGCTGGCGGTGGCCCTGTCCATCGGCCCCTTCGCCCTGCCCGACGACGCCGGCGATACTGCCGCAGCCGCCCACGGCGGTGACCGCAGCGCCCGCCGCATGGTGTTGGTACTGGGCGGCATTGCCTTCCTGGCGCTGGTCTGCGAGGGCGGGATGTATGACTGGGCCGCGGTCTACATGCGCGACGTGGCGCAGTCGCCCGCTGCCTGGGTCAGCTACAGCTATGCCGCGTTCTCGACCGGCATGGCGCTGGGGCGGCTGAGCGGCGACCGCATCCGCGAGCGCATCGGCGGCTTGCGCACCCTGGCCTGGAGCGGCACGGCCGGCGCGACGGGCATCGCCCTGGCGGCGGCCTGGCCGGATCCGCTGGTGACCATGGCCGGCCTGTTGCTGGGTGGACTGGGGATTGCCAACCTGATGCCGATCTTTTTCCTGGCGGCCGCCCGGGTGCCGGGCATGGCCGCCGCCGAGAGCATCGCCGCAGTAGCACGCTTTGCCTATGTGGGGTTGTTGCTGGGCCCGGTGGCCATCGGCGGCGTGGCTGAGCACCTGGGCCTGCAGATCAGCTTCGCGGGCGTGGCGCTGGTGATGCTGGGCGTGGCCCTGTTCGGCGGCAAAGCAGTTCGGCGCTTCATCTGAGCAGCGTCCCCTCAGTGCGCGCCACCGCGTGCCTCAGGCCGGCTGCGGCGCGGCCATGATGGCGCGCAGCTGCTGCTCGAAGAACTCGGGCGGCTGGCCGCCTTCGATCAGGTAGCGGTCATTGACGATCACCGCCGGCACACTGCGGATACCGCGTTGCGCCCACAACTGCTCTTCTTCCCGCACCTGGCTGGCAAAGCGGTCTGACTCCAACACGGCACGGGCCTCTTGGCCATCCAGCCCCACCGATTGCGCCAGCGACACCAGTACCTCGATATCGCCGATATCCCTGCCATCGGTGAAATAGGCGCGCAGCAGAGCCTGCTTGAGCGCCAGCTGTGCGCCCTGCTCCACGGCCCAGGACAGCAGCCGATGGGCATCGAAGGTGTTGTAGACGCGGCTGTCATCGTCGCGGTTCATCACGAATCCCACGCTGGCGGCACGTTCTCGGATCTGCGCACGGTTGGCGCGGGCCTGGTCGGCGCTGATGCCGTACTTGGCGGTGATGATGTCCAGGTGGCGCTGACCGCCTGCCGGCATGTCCGGGTTGAGTTCGAAGGGGTGGAAGGTGATCTGCGCCTGGAGGTCCGGACCGATGCGCTGCAAGGCCGTCTCCAGGCCGCCCAGGCCGACTGCGCACCATGGACAGACGACGTCGGAGACGATGTCGATCTTCAGGGCGGGTTGCTGTGTCTGTTCCATAGGGTGATGCTCCTTGTGCTGGGTAGGCTGGCGCACCGGACTGCGGTGCTACCGGACCGATTATAGGGCCGCGCAGCCGGGCTTGCCGGCGCGGCCGCCCCATTGCTCACTGTTCACTGCTCACGGCTCGCGCCCGGCCTCGCTGGCGCGATAGGCGCCTACGGGCAAGCCGCCCACACCCCAGTTATCCATCTCCACCTCTTCGATCACCACAAAGGTCGATCCTTGCGGCTTGCCCATGACCTCATAGAGCAGGTCGCTGACGCCTTTGATCAGCGCCCGCTTCTGTTGCTCGGTGGTCGCGCTGGCGCCAGGGCTGGTCCCTTCGCGGGTAACCTTGATATTTACATAGGGCATGATGTCCTCCTGTTTCAGTGTCCGGCCACCTGGCCGCCATCGACGTGCAGGATCTCGCCCGTCACGAATTGCGCATCCTCCAGGTACAGTACGGCCTGGGCAATGTCGGCCACCTCGCCCATGCGCTGCAGCGGATGCAGGCTGGCCAGCACCGGATGGTTCTGCACCGGATGCATGGGCGTCTTGATGATGCCCGGCGAGACTGCATTGACGCGGATATTGCGCGACGCATATTCGATGGCCAGGCTACGCGTGGCGGCTGCCAGACCACCCTTTGTCAGCGAGGCCAGTACCGAAGGCACCTTGGAATTGGCGGCATCGACCAGGGTGGTGGTGATTTGCACGATATGGCCGCTGCCCTGCTGCAACATGGCCGGGATGGCCTGCTGGGTGATGTGGAAAAAACCATTCAGGTTGGTCCGCAGGACATCTTCGTACTGCTGTTGCGAATAGGCCGTGAACTCGCTGGCGATGAAGATGCCGGCATTGTTGACCAGGGTATCGATCCGGCCGAAGCGTTGCAGGGCCAGCGCCACCACCTGCTTGCCGGTACGGGCGTCGCCGATGTCGCCTGCCACGGTGGCGTAGTCGGGGTGGTCCGATGGCTTGATCGAGCGGGAGGTCCCTACGACACGGTAGCCGCGTGCCAGGAAGGCCTGGACGATGCCCTCGCCCAGGCCCTGCGATGCGCCGGTTACGATGGCGACTTTGCGTTCTTGACTCATGATGCTTCCTTCTCTG
>JAFAMT010000284.1 GCA_019233085.1 Herbaspirillum sp. | reverse complement strand
CGCGCTCAAACCCGGCGACCCGGCACCGGACTTCTCGGCCCAGGCTTCGCTGGGCGGCCAGGTTTCGACCTTCTCGCTGGCCGACGCGCTCAAGAAGGGACCGGTGGTGCTCTACTTCTACCCGGCTGCCTTCACGACCGGCTGCACCATCGAAGCCCACCTCTTCGCCGAGGCGGTGGATCGCTACAAGGCACTGGGCGCAACCGTCATCGGGGTGTCCAGCGACAACATCGAGACCCTCAACAAGTTCTCGGTGAGCGAATGCCGCAGCAAGTTCGCCGTGGCAGCTGACGTCGACAAGAAGATCATCAAGGCCTATGACGCCCAGTTCCTGAAAGTCACCGGCTATGCCAGCCGCACCTCCTACGTGATCACACCGGACCATGCGATCCTCTACGAGTACTCCGACATGAACCCGGAAAAGCACGTGGAGAACACCATGCAGGCGCTGGAGCAATGGGTGGGCAAGCAGAAGCGCTGAGAGCACCGAGAGCGCCGACGCTGCCAACAGCGACACCGCAGCCCCAATGAAAAGAGCCGGACGATGTCCGGCTCTTTTTTTTCTCCACCGACGCCTGCGCGCCGGATCAGAGCAAGGCAAACAGCAGACTGCTGATCACCCTTTGCAGGATCTGCAGCAGGATCAGCAAGGCCAGCGGCGACAGGTCCACGCCGCCGAGGGGCGGAATGACGCGGCGCAAGGGGCGCAGCAGCGGCTCATTGAGGGCGCGCACAAACGGCGCCAGCGGTGCGTAGGGATTGACCCAGCTGAAGATGGCTTCGATGATCAGCGTGGCCATGAAGCCATAGCAGATCCACTCCAGGAGGCGCTCCAGCGAGAGCACCAGGATGATCTTGAAGTCGAATCCCGACTGCAATCCCACCGCCGCGATGACCGCCAGCAGCACGATGAAGAAGGCCCCCAGGAGGCTGGCCCAGTCATAGGCCCCGCCCGGCATGACCCGGCGCAGCGGGCGCACCAGCCAGTCAGAGAGCTGATAGACGAACTGCCCCACCGATTGCGGCGGGCGCACGCGCACCACCTGCATCCAGAAACGCAGCAGCATGACGCCAGCCAGGATGCTGGCCACGGCGTTGACGATCAACATGAAAATACTATGCAGCACAGGGATCTCCATCAATGAGAGGCAGCGCACATACTAGAGTGCATTGGCGCAATCGCCAAGCGGCGGCGGGCAGGCCTATCCACGCTTAGGGGCTAGGTCACCGTCACCATATTGTGCCATCTCGTCGTTTTGCCAGAGTTGCGGGAGCCAAATTACCCGGCAATAAAAAACCGCTGCATGGCGCGGGGCCATACAGCGGCATTTCGTCTGACCAGGTCAGACCAGGCGCGAGCCGATCTTACGGACGGCTGGTGCCGGTCGGGAACGGCCATGCGGCTGCCGGGTTCAGCACGGTCTTGGCGGCCGGTGCTGCAGCAGCTGCCTTGGGAGCGGCTGCCTTCTTCGGTACTGCTGCCTTCTTGGGAGCAGCGGCCTTCTTCGGTGCTGCAGCCTTCGGAGCGGCGGCCTTCGGTGCTGCTGCCTTGGGAGCGGCTACCTTCTTGGCGGCGGCCTTGGGGGCTGCAACCTTCTTGGCGGCGGCTGCCTTCGGAGCGGCTGCCTTCTTGGCGGCGGCCTTGGGAGCTGCAACCTTCTTGGCCACTGCTGCCTTCGGAGCTGCTGCCTTCTTGGCGGCGGCCTTGGGGGCTGCAACCTTCTTGGCGGCGGCTGCCTTCGGAGCTGCTACCTTCTTGGCGGCGACCGGCTTCTTGGCAGCGACTGCCTTCTTCGGTGCTGCTGCCTTCTTGGCGGCGACCGGCTTCTTGGCAGCGACTGCCTTCTTCGGTGCTGCTGCCTTCTTGGCGGCGACCGGCTTCTTGGCGGCGACTGCCTTCTTCGGAGCTGCTGCCTTCTTGGCGGCGACCGGCTTCTTGGCAGCGACTGCCTTCTTCGGTGCTGCTGCCTTCTTGGCGGCTGCCGGCTTGGCGGCGGCCTTGGTTGCCACAGCCTTCTTCGGAGCAGCGGCCTTCTTCGGCGCTGCAGCCTTCTTGACGGCTGCCGGCTTGGCGGCGGCCTTGGCTACGGTCTTCTTGGCGGCTGCCGCGACGACCTTCTTGGTGGTTTCCTTAGCGGCTGCTGCCTTCTTTGCCGCCGG
This sequence comes from Herbaspirillum sp., assembly GCA_019233085.1. GTDB lineage: Bacteria > Pseudomonadota > Gammaproteobacteria > Burkholderiales > Burkholderiaceae_D > Herbaspirillum. Next base: position 21,208 of record JAFAMT010000284.1, on the reverse strand, counting down.
CTTCTTGGCCGCGGGCTTCTTTGCTGCTGTTGCCATTTTGTTTCTCCTTCTTCACGTGAATGGAAAAAATCAAGCTTGATATAAGCAACCCGCAAGCGACATCGCGATGACGCGTGCGAGCTATTCATCGGCGCAAGCAGCCTGTCGCTTGCGCTAATGAATTCGGCACCAGCTGAACTGCTGCATCCCCTCACCTATGCAGCGCTTCAGCTATCTTGGCGACGCCCCTCCGGTAGTGCCCGCGCGATGGCGCAGGATGAAGTCGACTACGAGAGCAGGCGCGACACCAAAAAAAACGCCAGCGTGTTCAAACGCTAGCGTCGGAATCGCGTTCCTGAAAAACCTCGGTGTTTTTCAAAGGAAAAGCCGCCTGACCCGACAAGATGGGGTTAAGCGGCGATAACAGAGAAGAATGGTTCGGTCTCTGGTTGTTCATTAATTTGGCGTATGCCTTTCCGTTTCAGCAGCCGGGTATCTTGCAAGCTACCCGACTGCCGTTGTGCATCATGTCTCGCTGAAGAGTACTTCGAGACTGCACGTCATTCCCAACTCAGCGCGCCCCCGGTCTGGTATTCGATCACTCGAGTCTCGAAGAAGTTGCGCTCCTTCTTCAAGTCGATCATCTCGCTCATCCAGGGGAACGGATTTTCTTCTTGTGCGAACAGCGGGTCCAAGCCGATTTGCTGTGCGCGGCGGTTTGCGATGAATCGCAGGTAGCCCTTGAACATCGGCGCGTTCAACCCGAGCACGCCTCGCGGCATTGTATCCTCTGCGTAACGATATTCCAACTCCACCGCGCGTAAAAACAACGATTTGATCTCGTCGCGGAACTCCGGAGTCCACAGGTGCGGGTTCTCCATCTTCACGGTGTTGATCAGGTCGATGCCGAAGTTGCAGTGCATGGACTCGTCGCGCAGGATGTACTGGTACTGCTCGGCCGCGCCCATCATCTTGTTCTGGCGACCCAGCGCCAGGATCTGCGTGAAGCCGACGTAGAAGAACAGGCCTTCCATGATGCAGGCGAAGACGATCAGCGAGCGCAGCAGCTTCTGGTCGTTTTCCATCGTGCCGGTCTTGAACTCGGGATCGGTCAGCGTATCGATGAAGGGAATCAGGAACTCGTCCTTGTCACGGATCGAAGCGACCTCGTGATAGGCGTTGAAGATCTCGGCTTCGTCCAGGCCCAGCGACTCCACGATGTACTGGTAGGCGTGGGTGTGGATGGCTTCCTCGAAGGCCTGGCGCAGCAGGTACTGGCGGCACTCCGGCGCGGTGATGTGGCGATAGGTGCCCAGCACGATGTTGTTGGCCGCCAGCGAGTCGGCGGTGACGAAGAAGCCCAGGTTGCGCTTGACCAGACGACGCTCGTCGTCGGTCAGGCCGTTGGGGTTCTTCCACAGCTCGATGTCGCGCTGCATGTTGATCTCTTGCGGCATCCAGTGGTTGGCGCAACCGGCCAGGTACTTGTCCCAGGCCCACTTGTACTTGAAGGGCACCAGCTGGTTGACGTCGGTGTGGCCGTTGATGATGCGCTTGTCGGCGGCGTTGACGCGACGGGTGGTGTCGACCGCAGCGGCGTTGCCGGCCACCAGCGCCGGGTTCAGCGCGGCGTCGGCATGTTGCGGATTGCCGAAGGCGGGTTGCAGCTGCGGCTGCATGTTCGGGGTGCGCGGCGCTTGGGCCGGCTTGGTTTCATCATCCCAGGAAAGCATCAGTGGTTCCTCTTTGCTTGGTCGGTGGCCGCGTGGTGGTCAATGACCGCGGCGGCCGGGTCTCTATCAGGTGACAACGGCGCATCCGGTGGGGTTCACCGCGATGCGCCGGCTAAGGTGGGTGGACCCGGGGAGTCTATCTGCCATCGAGGATCGGGATCTTGATCATCCTCATCGACTGGCGGATTGCTCTCCCGGGCCAGGCCTGGCTTCTTACTGGCAAGCCTCGCACTCTTCGAAGCCCGGATCGCCCGGACGCATGGTGCAGACCGGGCCATCGGCCTCGATGGAAGCACCCGGGTTCGGCATCACGTAGGCGGCCGAGGCACTGGCAGCCGAAGCGATCGGTGCTGCCGGCACTGCGGTAGCGGCAGCCATGCCGCCGGTGCCGCCATCCACGGCCACTGCGTTCAACGCACCGGCACGGGAAGTGGACTTCTCGGTGTGGGTGGCGCCGATGGTGCGCAGGTAGTAGGTGGTCTTCAGGCCGCGCAACCATGCCAGCTTGTAGGTCTCGTCCAGACGCTTGCCGGAGGCACCGGCCATGTAGATGTTCAGCGACTGGGCCTGGTCGATCCACTTCTGGCGACGCGAGGCGGCTTCCACCAGCCAGGACGGATCCACTTCGAAGGCGGTGGCGTAGATGTCGCGCAGGTCTTGCGGGATGCGGTCGATCTTGGCCAGGCTGCCGTCGAAGTACTTCAGGTCGGCGATCATCACCTCATCCCACAGGCCACGGGCCTTCAGGTCGCGCACCAGGTACTCGTTGATTTCGGTGAATTCGCCCGACAGGTTCGACTTCACGTACAGGTTCTGATAGGTCGGCTCGATGCAAGCCGACACGCCGATGATGTTGGAGATGGTCGCCGTCGGGGCGATGGCCACGCAGTTGGAGTTGCGCATGCCGTGCTCGGCGATGCGCGCACGCAGGGCCGACCAGTCCAGGGTCTCGCTGGTGTCGGTTTCCAGGTAGCCGCCGCGCTCTTGCGCCAGCAGCTTCAGGGAATCCTGGGGCAGGATGCCGCGATCCCACAGCGAACCGCGGTAGGAGGCGTAACGGCCACGTTCTTCGGCCAGTTCGGTCGAGGCCAGGTAGGCGTAGTAGCAGACGGCTTCCATGGAACGGTCGGCGAATTCGACCGCATCCATCGAGGCGTAGGGCACGCGCTTGATGTGCAGGCAGTCCTGGAAGCCCATGATGCCCATGCCCACCGGACGGTGGCGCAGGTTGGAGTCACGGGCCTTCTTGACGGCGTAGTAGTTGATGTCGATGACGTTGTCCAGCATGCGCATGGCAGTGCGGATGGTCTTTTGCAGCTTGGCATGGTCCAGCTCGCCATTGACCAGGTGCGCCGGCAGGTTCACCGAACCCAGGTTGCACACCGCGATTTCGCTCTCGTTGGTGTTCAGGGTGATTTCGGTGCACAGGTTGGAGCTGTGGACCACGCCCACGTGCTGCTGGGGCGAGCGGATGTTGCAGGGATCCTTGAAGGTGATCCACGGGTGGCCGGTCTCGAAGAGCATGGACAGCATCTTGCGCCACAGGTCGTTGGCCTGGACCTTCTTGAAGAGCTTCAGCTCGCCGCTGGCGGCCTTGGCTTCATAGGCGGTGTAGGCTTCTTCGAAGGCACGGCCGAACTTGTCGTGCAGGTCCGGGGTGTCGGAGGGCGAGAACAGGGTCCATTCGCCCTTTTCCATCACGCGCTTCATGAACAGGTCGGGAATCCAGTTCGCGGTGTTCATGTCGTGGGTGCGGCGGCGATCGTCGCCGGTGTTCTTGCGCAGTTCGAGGAATTCCTCGATGTCCATGTGCCAGGTTTCCAGGTAGGCGCAGACCGCGCCCTTGCGCTTGCCGCCCTGGTTGACCGCCACGGCGGTGTCGTTGACCACCTTCAGGAAGGGAACCACGCCTTGCGACTTGCCGTTGGTGCCCTTGATGTGGGCGCCCAGGGCGCGCACCGGGGTCCAGTCATTGCCCAGGCCGCCGGCGAACTTGGCCAGCAGGGCGTTTTCCTTGATGGCTTCGTAGATGCCGTCGAGGTCGTCGGCCACGGTCGTCAGGTAGCACGAGGACAGCTGCGAGCGCTGGGTACCCGAGTTGAACAGGGTCGGGGTCGAGCTCATGAAGTCGAACGACGACAGCAGGTCGTAGAACTCGATGGCGCGGGTTTCACGGTCGATCTCGTTCAACGCCAGGCCCATGGCCACGCGCATGTAGAAGGCCTGCGGCATTTCGATGCGGGTGCCGCGGATGTGCAGGAAATAGCGGTCATACAGGGTCTGCAGGCCGATGTAGCCGAATTGCAGGTCGCGCTCGGGCTTGATGGCGGCAGCCAGCTTGGCCAGGTCGAACTGGGCCAGCTTGGCATCGAGCAGTTCGGCTTCGATACCCTTCTTGACGTATTGCGGGAAGTACTCCAGGTACTCGGCCGGGGCATCAGCCTGGGCCACTTCCTTGCCGAAGACTTCCTTGCGGATGGTGTGCATCAGCAGGCGCGAGGTCACCTGGCTGTAGGCCGGGTCCTTTTCCATCAGCGCACGGGCAGCCAGGATGGCGGACTTGTAGAGCTCTTCGACGGGCACACCGTCGTAGAGGTTCTTGACGGTCTCGGCCAGGATGGCTTCGCCATCGACGTGACCGTCCAGGCCGACGCAGGCAGCGTCGATCAGGGCACGCACTTCGGCGATATCCAGCGGACGGCTGCGGCCGTCTTCGGTCACGTGCAGTTGCGGGGCAGCCACGTCGGTCTTGGTGGCGGCGCCTTGCTGGGCGCGCTCTTCCATGCGTTTGGCGCGGTACAGCACGTAGGCGCGGGCGACGTCATGCTCGCCCGAGCGCATCAGGGCCAGTTCGACCTGGTCCTGGATATCCTCGATATGGAAAGTGCCGCCGGTGGGCTGGCGACGCACCAGCGCCGACACCACGTTGGTGGTCAGTTGCTCGACCATCTCGCGCACACGCGCCGAGGCCGCACCCTGGCCGCCGTTGACGGCCAGGAAGGCCTTGGTCACGGCGATGGAGATCTTGGACGGTTCGAAACCGACCACCGCGCCATTGCGGCGGATGATACGGTATTCACCCAGGCCGGCGGACTGGGGAACGACGGCCTGGCCGTCAACAGAGCCTTCCAGCTCAGCGGCGGACACGCCGAAGGTGGCAGGAGATTTGACGGAAATTTCTTGGGTTGAGCGCACTGAGCCTCCTAGATACATGAGCGAGACAACCGACACGGTTGCCCCAGTTTGCTAAATCAGGATCCCGACCTGCACGGGATCCGCGAACGACGGCAGCGCCCACAATGACCATCCCTTGACGGACATTCATGCTGACGCGAAAAACTGCTTGAAACTGATGAGTAGAGCGACGGAATAAGAAGGGAGAACCTGAGGTGTTGTCGTACTTGGTTACTGCCTCGCCGGTCTTGTGCCTTCTGAAGCACTGCCAACCGGGCCCCTATATAGATGAAGACCCGCAAACAAAAATAAGTTCACCAGAACACTACATCTAGTATCAAAACATCGATTGAGACTAATTCTAGTGGCCCATCTAGGCGGATGCAACCGCTATTTCTAGAATTTTTCTACTGCTCACGCTTGACTTTTGTGAACGCCAGAAGGGAAGCGCAATTGCGCCGGGTTAATAATTTCCAGCAATTCCCGGCCGTAGCGATCCCAATCGAAGAAGGGCCCGGGGTCGGTCTTGCGCGCCGGGGCGATGTGTTCATGGCCAGCCACGGCCGCCAGGCCATAGCGGGTGACCAGGGCCCGGGACAGCCGCACCAGGGCATGGTACTGGGCCTCGGCAAAGGGTTCGAAGTCGGTGCCCTCCACCTCGATACCGATGGAAAAGTCATTGCAGCGCTCGCGGCCCTCGAATACCGACACCCCGGCATGCCAGGCACGACGATGGGCGGGGACGAACTGCACCACCTCGCCATCGCGGCGCACCAGGAAATGCGCCGACACCCGCAGCGGCCGCAACTGCTCGAAATAGGGATGGGCCGCGTAGTCGAGGCGGTTGCAGAACAGGTCTGCTATATAAGAGCCGCCGAATTCACCCGGCGGCAGGCTGATGTTGTGGATCACCAGCAGGTCGGTGATGGCGCCCTCGGGCCGTTCGTCACAGTTGGGCGAGGGTTCGCGCCGGGCGGCACTGCACCAGCCTTCGCCATCGATGATCCAGGCAGCAGCGTCAGGGGCGGGATGGTCCATCTCGGTTCAGAAGGAAGCCTGGCGGCGATGCTCTTCAGAGCAGTAATAGGCGCCTGATGCATGCACCACCGCCTCCGAGACGGGGAAATGGATGCCGCAATGGGCGCACTGTACCATGGTCTCGACGCTGCCATCGGAGCTGCGACGCGAGCGCGAGGACTTCGGCTGCGGCATGCCCGCTTCGGGCTCGGCGTCGGCGGCATCATTGCTGGCCAGCATGGATTTCTTGGCGCGCTGGAACCACACCACCACGGCCAGCAAGACCACCAGCCAGATCAGATATTTCATGTCAGTACCCGATGCAGCACGACTTCGAGTACGAACCGGCTGCCTACATATGCCAATAAAAGGATGGCGAAACCGGCCAGCGTGAAGCTCAGCGCGGTGCGCCCCCGCCATCCCTGCCAGCGGCGGCCGGCCAGAAGCAGGCCGAACAACAGCCAGGACAGCAGGGTGAAGACCGTCTTGTGGTCCCACTTGAAGGGTGTCCCGAACAACTGCTCGGAGAAGACCACGCCCGACAGCACCGTCAGCGTCAGCAGGGTGAAGCCGAAGGCGATCAGGCGGAACAGCAATCTTTCCATCGTCAACAGCGCCGGCAGGCGATCCAGCGCCAGCGCGAACCAGCTGGACTGTGCCGCCGGGCCGGGGCGGGTATGCAGGCGCGACTCCTGCAACACCATCAGCACGGCATGGAAGGCCGCGATGGTGAGGGTGCTATAGGCCAGGATGGAGATGGCGATATGGGCCAGGAACCAGTCCGACTTGCCGGTCAGCGCGACCATGTTGCCGGGGAAGAGGCTGGGCAGCACCACCGCCACGGCCGCCACCGGCAGCACAAGCACACGCATGCTGTCGAGCGAGAAATTGCGGTTTTCCAGCCAGTAGGCGGCCACCGAGATCCACAGGGTGGACGAGAGCATCACCGCAAAGCCCACCCGCAGGGCGTCGGCGGCGAACATGTCCGACAGCAGCGCACCGCCGTGCAGCAACCAGCCGGCCACGATGCCCAGCGACACCGGCAGGCGCCGTTGCGAGGGCAGGAAGGCGCAGGCCAGGTAGAGCAGCGCAGCCAGGAGGAAAAAATAGGTTTGCATCGGCCAAGTTTACACTATCTCGGGGTCCGGCCCGGTTGAGCCAGGTCGACGGGGGCGCCGATTTTACACCTGCACTGCCCCGCCCGTGCAAGAGGCGCCCCGCCTCAGTCCACTGCCGCCGCCTTCATCTCGGCATGGTGGTGGCGCTGCTGCTCTTCCATCACCAGCTGGCCCAGCTCGCGCTTCAAGGCATTGAACTGGGGATCGGCCGGATCACGCAGGCGCGGCAGGTTCACCAGCATGTCGCGCTTGACCGTGCCCGGACGGTAGGTCATGACCACGATGCGGTCGGCCAGGTAGATGGCTTCCTCGATGCTGTGGGTGACGAAGACGATGGTCTTCCTGAACTCGTCCCAGATGCGCAACAGTTCATCCTGCAGGTTGCGGCGGGTCAGGGCATCCAGCGCGCCGAAGGGCTCGTCCATGAGCATGATGGGCGAATCCAGCGCCAGCACGCGGGCAATGGCCACACGCTGGCGCATGCCGCCGGAGAGATCCTTGGGAAAGCGGGTGCGGAAGTCGGCCAGGCCCAGCTTGTCCAGCAACTGCATCACGCGCTGGCCGATCTCGGCCTTGGGCATACCCTTGATCTCCAGGCCGAAGGCCACGTTCTGTTCCACCGTCATCCACGGGAACAGCGCGTATTCCTGGAACACCATGCCCCGGTCCGGTCCCGGCTCACTCACCACGCGGCCATCGGTGATGATCTGCCCGGACGACGGCAGGGCAAACCCGGCGATGGCGTTCAACAGGGTCGACTTGCCACAACCGGACGGCCCCAGCAGGCAGACGAACTGGCCGTCGGGGATGTCCAGGTTGATCTCCTTCAGGGCCACGACCTCGCGGTCGCCGGTCTTGAAGACCTTGTGCACGCCCTCGATACGGATACGGGGCGAAGAAACGGCTTGATTCATGGGTCAGTTCTCCAGCCCGCGATGCCAGCGCAGCATATGGTTGTTGAGGCGGCTCATGCCCAGGTCGATTGCCAGGCCCAGCAGACCGATGGTGATCATGCCGGCGATGATCTTGTCGGACCAGAAATACTCGCGTGCCTCCATGATGCGGAAACCCAGGCCATTGCTCACCGCAATCATCTCGGCCACGATCACCACGATGAAGGCCGTGCCGATGCCGATGCGCACCCCCGAGAGGATGTAGGGCACCGACGCCGGCAGCATCACCCGCAGGAACAGCGTGGACTGGCTGGCCCCCAGGTTGCGCGCGGCGCGCAGGTAGATGCTGTCGACCTGGCGCACCCCGGCGATGGTATTCATCAGCACCGGGAAAAAGGCCCCCAGCGAGATCAGGAACAGCGCCGGCGGATTGCCCAGCCCGAACCACAGGATGGCCAACGGGATATAGGCGATCGGCGGAATCGGCCGGATCACCTGGACGGTCAGGTTCATCAGCCCGTAGATACGCTGGCTGGCCCCCATCAGCAGGCCCAGCGGCAAGGCCAGGCCGGCACCGATGAGGAAGCCCGCGACCACCCGGTAGAGGCTGCCGATGGCATCCATCACCAGTTCCCCCGAGAAGGCCCAGGCCAGCCAGCTGCCGGCCTCGGGATCATAGGGCTTCATGGGAGTGGCGTATTCCACCCATTTCTTCAGTACCGCCCAGGGCGAGGGCAGGATCTGCGGGTTGATCCAGCCCGCCCGCGAGGCGCCCTCCCACAAGGCGATCACCACCAGCGGCACCAGCAAACCTTGCAGGAAACCGCCATGCTTGTTCTTTGCCATCAGACCGTCCCCTTACTTGAGGTTCATGCTCTTCTTGGCCTGCTCCAGCAGGTCGGTCTTGACCCAATCCCTGGCCACCGGCGGCTTGGCCATCTTGCCGGTGCCGTACTTGGCCATGGTGTCGGTGGTCACCTGGATGTGCTCGGCGGTGATGTCGTAGGCGTAGGGCGAGTTGCCGATGGCGTCATAGAAGTCTTCCTTGGTGATCTGGTTCTTGAAGATCACCTCGCGCACGTACTTCTCTGCCACCTCGGGCTTGTCGATGAAGGTCTTGGTCGCCTCCAGGAAGCAGCGCATGAACTTCTCGGCCAGGGGACGCTTCTCGGTATAGAACTTCTCGGTCATCACCATGGTGCGGTACGGCTCGCCGATGGGGGTGTCGTAGGGCTTCATCACTTCCACCCCGAAGCCCTTGTTGATGGCTTGCGAGGATTGCGGCTCGCTCTGCATCATGGCGTCGATGTTCTTGCCCAGCAGGGCTTGGTTCAGGTCGGCGAAGGCCAGGTAGACGATGGTCACGTCCTTGGCGGTGAGGCCGTTCTGGCCCAGTTCGGCATCCAGCAGCACTTCATGGATGCCACCGCGGGTGACGCCGACCTTCTTGCCTTTGAGGTCCTTGACCGACTTGATGCCGGAATCCTTGCCCGCCACCAGCCGCGCACCGCCCTTGGCGAACCCGGCCACCACATAGATCGGCGCACCATTGGCGCGGCCCGAGATGGCGGCCTCGGAGGCGGTCGTGCCCACATCGAGCTCGCCGGCCAGGATGCCCTGCATCACGTCCGGGCCCTTGGGAAAGACCTTTTCATCGACCTTGATGCCGCATTTGGGTGCGATCTCCTTGATATAGGAGACCGCGCCATAGTGGGCGAACTTCAGGTTGCCCAGGCGGATCACGTCGTCAGCGGCATGGCTGGCGGCGGAGAAGCCGGCACTTGCCAGCAGGGCCAGAGCGAACAATTTCTTCTGCATTTCCACTCTCCTCGTATGCTTGTTGTGCTTGGTTAGCGTTGCGGCGAGCCGGCGCCAGCCGGCTGTCTCAATGGCGTTTGGCCGCTGCCTGCGAGGCTGCTGGCCTTGATTATTATTTGCGCATGGAAATTCAGGGCCCATGTATACACAAAGAGCGGCCCCACTACAAGCTGTTGATTTTACCTAGCGTCCCCATCTGGGGCTGCAGGTCCGGCGCGCAGACAGGGGCGCGGCGGGGCTGATCGGTTAAAATGCAGGATTGCCCGCCGCCCCGGCATGCAGGACTGCAGCACCGCAGCTCCGCGGCCCATGTCCCATGCTCCGCCGGCGGCCATCCCACTCATTTGCAGACATCACCATGCTAGACAACCTGACCCAACGCCTCGCCAAAGTCGTCAAAACCATGCGCGGCGAGGCGCGCCTGACCGAATCGAACACCGCAGAGATGCTGCGTGAAGTGCGCCTGGCCCTGCTGGAGGCCGACGTGGCCTTGCCGGCCGTGCGCGAATTCATCGCCAAGGTGAAGGAAAAAGCCTTGGGCGAGGAAGTCATCGGCTCCTTGACGCCCGGCCAGGCGCTGGTGGGCGTGGTGCAGCGCGAGCTGGCCAGCCTGATGGGCGCCGACCTGGGTCCGGAAGCCTCGCAACTGAACTTCGCCACCCAGCCGCCGGCGATCATCCTGATGGCCGGCCTGCAAGGTGCGGGCAAGACCACCACCGTCGGCAAGCTGGCCAAGTACCTGCGCGAGAACAAGAAGAAAAAGGTCCTGACGGTCTCGGCCGACGTCTACCGCCCTGCCGCCATCGGCCAGCTGGAGACCGTGACCGGCCAGGCCGGCGCCGACTTCTTCCCCAGCCAGTCGACCGACAAGCCGGTCGACATCGCCCTGGCCGCATTGGACTACGCCAAGAAGCACCACCACGAAGTGCTCATCGTCGACACCGCCGGCCGCCTGGGCATCGACCAGGCCATGATGGATGAAATCCGCGCCGTGCACGCCGCCATCAAGCCTATCGAAACCCTGTTCGTGGTCGACGCCATGCTGGGCCAGGACGCCATCAACACCGCCAAGGCCTTCAACGACGCCCTGCCGCTGACCGGCGTGGTGCTCACCAAGCTGGACGGTGATTCCCGCGGCGGTGCCGCGCTGTCGGTACGCCACATCACCGGCAAGCCCATCAAGTTCGCCGGTGTGGCCGAAAAGCTGGACGGCCTGGAAGCCTTCGACCCCTCGCGCATGGCCAACCGCATCCTCGGCATGGGCGACATCCTGGCCCTGGTCGAGGAAGCCCGCAAGGGCGTGGACATGGCCGCTGCCGAAGGCCTGGCCAACAAGATCAAGGGCGGCGGCAAGTTCGACCTCAATGACTTCAAGGCCCAGCTGTCGCAGATGAAGAAGATGGGCGGCCTCTCCGGCCTGCTGGACAAGCTGCCGGCACAGATGCAGGCCGCCGCCGGCAACGCCAACATGGACCAGGCCGAGAAGCAGGTGCGGCGCATGGAAGGCATCATCAATTCCATGACCCCGCAGGAGCGCGCCAAGCCCGAACTGATCAAGGCCACCCGCAAGCGCCGTATCGCCGCCGGTGCAGGCGTGCAGGTGCAGGAAGTCAACCGCATGCTGTCCCAGTTCGAGCAGATGCAATCGATGATGAAGAAGCTCAAGGGCGGCGGCATGATGAAGATGATGCGCAGCATGAAGGGCATGATGCCGGGCGGGATGCGCTAACCCGACCATCCGGCACCCCGGAAAGCCGCCACAGCAGTGGCTTTCCGGGCGCCACACCGTTTCTCTGGCAACGCGCTGACCGCCTTCCCCCTCCCGCCGTTTTCTTCCCTCCCTGCCGTTTCATCACTGATCCAACACCCCGGCACCCGGCGTTTGCGCAGTCCGGATCGGTGCATTTCAAGCACCCGGCAACGGCTGCCGAAGCAGCCCATGCGATCCCCCGCGATCCCTTTACCGGCGCGGCTTGAGGCCGAATCGGGCTGGCTCGTTGTTTCCTGGTTCTTTCACATGGAAATCCACTAAAAAATACTTGCATGGCTGTTCAAAGGGCACCACTATTAGCGGTGCGCAATTGACGTCAGGCACTGACGCAAACACCGACGCATTCAACTCATTCTTGTGAGGAGTCTTTCCGATGGCCACAGCAAAAAAAGCAGCAGCCGCAGTAAAGAAGCCAGCAGCAAAACCCGCCGCCAAACCGGCCGCCAAGCCAGCAGCAAAAGCTGCAGCGCCCAAGGCGGCAAGCAAGGCAGCTCCGAAGGCAGCGGCCAAACCAGCCGCCAAGCCAGCAGCAAAGGCAGCTCCGAAAGCCGCACCCAAGGCAGCCCCCAAGAAAGCCGCAGCAAAGCCGGCCGCCAAGCCCGCCGCCAAGAAGCCCGCAGCAAAACGTACTCCCAACGCCGCCTTCATGAAGCCGCTGACCCCGTCGGCTGCCCTGGGCGAAGTGGTCGGCGCCAAGCCGCTGCCGCGCACCGAGGTCACCAAGAAGGTGTGGGAATACATCAAGAAGCACAAGCTGCAGAACGTCGAGAACAAGCGCAACATCGATGCCGATGACAAGCTCAAGGCGATTTTCGGCGGCAAGAAGCAAGTCACGATGTTTGAAATGACCAAGCTGATCTCGGCCCACCTGAGCTGATTTCCGCCCGCGGTTTGCAAGCGACTTGCAAACAAAAACGCCCGCAGATGGTTTGCGGGCGTTTTTGTTTCTGGATGTTTCTGCGGGACGGCGACCGGGACCGTGGACGCGATCCACGCCGCTTGTCTGACGCCCTTTGCGCCGCTTTTCTGATGGCGCGCGTGCCGGAAATGGCCCAGGATGACTCTCCTGCACGCTGCGTGGGCGTCGGAAACATCTGGAAACGCTCACGGTTGCACTTGCAGAACTGAACAAACAAAGCCAGGTCTATCAGGATGCCATCCACTGATGAGCCCGGAGGCTCATTGCCAAGAGAAAGGAAATGACCATGCCAGATTTCACTCCATCCCTGCGTCACCAGTTGCTGCGCTCGGCCAGCGCGCTGGTGATCGGCCTGGCCGCCCTGGGCGGTGCCGCCCACGTGTTCGCCGCCGGCAAGGCCGACACCTCGGACTACCAGCAACAAGTGGCCGCCTGCAACAACGGCAGCTCCAGCGAAGACAAGGCCACCTGCCTGCGCGAAGCCGGTGCCGCCAGGCAGGCCGCTGCCCGCGGCGGCCTGAGCAATCCCGATGCCGCCCAGTTGAAGGAAAACGCCCTGCGCCGCTGCCAAGGCCTGCCGCAGTCCGACCGCATCGACTGTGAAAAGCGCATCAATGGCCATGGTCACGTCGAAGGCAGCGTAGCCGAAGGCGGCATCCTGCGCGAAACGGTGACCATCGTTCCGGCACCGGCCAAGTAAGTCGCTCGCCCCAAAAACAAAGGCGGACGCCCATGGCGCCCGCCTTTGTTATTTCCAGCAATACCTGAACCGGCTTCAGGCCGCCAGCTTGCCCTGGATGAAGGCCAGTGCCTCGGCCAGCGGCACCTGGGTCGCTTCGCTATCGCGACGGCCCTGGTACTCGATATTGCCTTCCTTGAGGCCACGGTCACCGACGACGATGCGATGCGGTACGCCGATCAGTTCCCAGTCGGCGAACATCGCGCCCGGGCGCTCGCCACGGTCGTCCAGCACCACGTCCACGCCGGCCTCGGTCAGTTGGGCGTAGAGCTTGTCGATCTCGGTCTTGACCGCTTCGCTGCGGTCATAACCCATCGGGCAGAGCACCACTTCGAAGGGCGCGATCGAGGTCGGCCAGATGATGCCGCGATCATCGAAGTTCTGCTCGATGGCCGCGCCCAGGATACGGGTCACGCCGATGCCATAGCAGCCCATCACCAGCGGCTGCGGCTTGCCGGATTCGTCCAGGTAGGTCGCCTTCATGGCTTCCGAGTAGGTGGTGCCGAGCTGGAACACATGGCCCACTTCGATGCCGCGCTGGATGGCCAAGACGCCCTTGCCGTCCGGCGAGGCATCGCCTTCGACCACGTTGCGGATGTCGGCCACCAGCGGCTCGGGCAGGTCACGGCCCCAGTTGGCGCCGGTGTAGTGGAAGTCTGCCTCGTTGGCGCCGCAGACGAAGTCGGCCATGTTGGCCACCGTGCGATCGGCCACGACCTTGACCGGCTTCTTCGTGCCGATCGGGCCCAGGTAGCCCGGGGGCGTGCCGAACCATTCGATGATCTCTGCTTCGCTGGCGAAGCGGTAGGTGGCCAGGCCGGGGATCTTGCTGGCCTTGACTTCGTTCAGCTCATGGTCGCCGCGCAGCAGCAGCAGCCAGATTTCCTTCTTGGCCGGGTCTTCGTTATCCACGGCAAGGACGATGGACTTGACGGTACGCGCCAGCGGCAGGCCCAGCAGCTCGGCCACGGCCTCGCACTTGGACTTGCCCGGGGTGGCGGTCTTTTCCAGTGCCTGGGTGGCGGTGCCACGGCTGGCGTCTACCGCCAGGGCTTCGGCCGCTTCCATGTTGGCGGCGTAATCCGAGGTGGGACAGTAGACCAGCGCATCCTCGCCGGTGGCGGCGATGACGTGGAATTCGTGCGAACCGGAGCCGCCGATGGCACCGTTGTCGGCCGCCACGGCGCGGAATTCCAGGCCGAAGCGGGTGAAGATGCGCACATAGGCGTCATACATGGCCTGGTAGGACTTCTTGAGGCCATCGATGTCGCGGTCGAAGGAATAGGCATCCTTCATGGTGAATTCGCGGCCGCGCATGAGGCCGAAGCGCGGGCGGCGCTCGTCACGGAACTTGGTCTGGATGTGATAGAAGTTCACCGGCAACTGCTTGTAGCTGCGCAATTCGCTGCGGGCCACGTCGGTAACCACTTCCTCGGAGGTCGGCTGGATGGCGAAGTCGCGGCCATGGCGATCCTTCACGCGCATGAGCTCGGCGCCCATCTTGTTCCAGCGACCGGTTTCCTGCCACAGCTCGGCCGGCTGCACCACCGGCATCAACAGCTCGACGGCGCCGGCGCGGTTCATTTCCTCGCGCACGATGGCTTCGACCTTGCGGATCACACGCAGTCCCATCGGCATGTAGGTATAGATGCCGGCCCCGAGGCGCTTGATCATCCCGGCGCGCATCATCAGCTTGTGGCTGACGATTTCAGCGTCCGAGGGTGCTTCTTTCAGGGTGGAAATAAAAAAACGTGAGGCGCGCATGACGGTCGGTTCTTTTTAAAAAGAGGAGGGTTATAATCGTTCTAATTTTAAAGGATTAGCTGGCTGATGCGCCCTTTCTTTGCAGATTTGCTCCCGGTTTCAATAACATCCGTGCATCGATGTGATTGCTCCTGACATGCCTGGCGCGCCGGCTTCTGGCCTGGCGCGCGCTGTTGCATGAGTGAGCCTGAGAGGGACGTCCAGCCGCAGAAAGTTTGAGGTACACCATGCTGGATCGAGAAGGCTTTCGCCCGAACGTCGGCATCATCCTGCTCAACGCCAATAACGAGGTGTGGTGGGGCAAGCGCGTGCGCGAGCACTCCTGGCAATTCCCGCAAGGCGGCATCAAGCACGGCGAGACCCCCGAACAGGCGATGTTCCGGGAACTGGAAGAAGAAATCGGCCTGCGTGCCGAACACGTGAAGATCGTCGGCCGCACCCGTGACTGGCTGCGCTACGAAGTCCCCGACCATTTCATCAAGCGCGAAGTGCGCGGCCATTATCGCGGCCAGAAACAGATCTGGTTCCTGCTGCGCATGGTCGGTCGCGACTGCGACGTCAACCTGCGCGGCACCTCGCACCCGGAGTTCGATGCCTGGCGCTGGCACGACTATTGGGTGCCGCTGGATGTGGTGATCGAATTCAAGCGCGAAGTCTACCAGCAGGCCCTGCAGGAGCTGTCCCGCTTCCTCAGCCGCCCCAGCCACGGACCGCGTCGCCTCGACAATGCCGCCCGGCCCGCGTCCACGCCCAAGAAACCGGCCACGCCGGCCCTGCCCTCCAATGCGGCGCCCGCGCCCGATACCAAGTGAGCCACATGCCTTTTTCCTTGCAGCCTGAACAACACCGCTCCTTCCTGAACCTGGCCGGCCTGCGTCGCGTGGCGCTGGCCTGCTCGCTGCTGGCGGCCTGCGCCGGCGCCCTGGCGCAGAGCTTCGACGAAGACTTCGACGACGAAGCCAAGCCCTGGCAGGAAGTGGCCGTGCAGCTGCCGCCCACGCCCCAGGACCAGAACCTGGCCGAGTTCTACCTCAGCCCCAATGCCACCATGAAGGCGTATGTCGACACCGCCTCGGTCTCCATCGGCAGCGACAAGGTGGTCCGCTACACCGTGGTGACCCGCACCGAAGGCGGTGCGGTCAACGTGATGTATGAAGGCATGCGCTGCGAGACCTGGGAAAAGAAGACCTACGCCTTTGGCCACCCCGACGGCAAATGGTCGCGTTCACGCCGCGACAAGTGGCAGCCGATCCGCGATATCGGTGCCAACCGCATCGACGGTGCCCTGTTCCGTGATTATTTCTGCGATGGCAAGATGATTGCCGACAATGAAAACCTGAAAAGCATCGTCGGCCGCCTCAAGAGCCAGACCCGCATCGATCCGGTGCGTCGCTGAGCCTGGCCTGATCGGCGGGACCATGAAAAAACGCGGCCAGGCCGCGTTTTTTCATGGATATGATTTATACCGTCTAAACCATTTATCTCACAGCAACACCAGGTTGTCCCGATGCACCAGTTCCGGCTCCTCCACGAAGCCCAGGATGGCCTGGATCTCGGAGGACGGATGGCGGATGATGCGGCGCGCATCCGAGCTGGTGTAGTTGCTCATGCCCCGGGCGATGGCACGACCGGACTCGTCCTCGCAGGTGATGACGTCACCGCGCCCGAACTCGCCCGACACCGCCACCACGCCGATGGGCAGCAGCGACTTGCCTTCCAGGCTCAGCTTCTGCACCGCACCGGCATCGAGCACCACGCGACCGGCGGTCTTGAGGTGATCGGCCATCCACTGCTTGCGGGCGGTCAGCTGCGCCGTCTCGGCATTGAGCTGGGTACCGATGGCCTCGCCGGCGGCCAGGCGCGTCAGCACCTGGTCTTCGCGGCCCCAGGCGATCACCGTGGTGGAGCCTGAGGTAGCGGCCCGCTTGGCCGCCAGGATCTTGGTCAGCATGCCGCCACGGCCGATGCCGGTGCCGGTGCCGCCGGCAATCAATTCCAGCGAAGGATCACCGGCGCGCGCCTCCGCAATCAGGGTGGCTGCGGGGTCCTTGCGCGGATCGGCGGTAAACAGGCCCGGCTGGTCGGTCAGGATCACCAGCGCATCGGCTTCGATCAGGTTGGCGACCAGGGCGCCCAGGGTGTCGTTGTCACCGAACTTGATTTCATCGGTGACGACCGTGTCGTTTTCATTGATGACCGGCACCACGCCCAGCTGCAGCAGCGCGAACAGGGTGGAACGGGCGTTGAGGTAGCGTTCGCGGTCGGCCAGGTCGGCGTGGGTCAACAGGACCTGGGCGGTATGCAGGTCGTGCTTGCGGAAACTGGTTTCGTAGATCTGCGCCAGCCCCATCTGGCCCACGGCCGCGCAAGCCTGCAGGTGGTGGATGCCGGTGGGACGCTTGTCGAAGCCCAGGCGCTGCATGCCCTCGGCGACGGCGCCGGAACTGACCAGCACCACCTCCTTGCCAAGCAGGCGCAGTTGCGCGATCTGCTCGGCCCAACGGGCGATGGCGGTGGCATCCAGGCCCTTGCCATCATTGGTGACCAGCGAGGAACCCACCTTGATGATGAGTCGCTTGGCGCTTTGAATGACCGATTGCATAGTGTTCCGAGTGCTGATTCTTCTGGAGACGGAAAATCCGGCGAACGCAGATGATAGCCCGAACCGGCCCCGCGCGCAGCCCTGGCAGGACTGCGCGTGCGCTGGATCAGTCGAGGACCTTGAAGCGCGGATCGTCCGGATCGATGCTGGAGATGCCGCGGGCTTCCTCGGTCATCTGGGTCTCTTCGGCACGATGCTCTTCGGCGCGCTTGGTTTCCAGGTAGCCGTAGATCTCGTTGATCAGGTCTTCGCAGCCATCGCGGTTCAGGGCCGAGATCTCGAAGACCGGGCCCTTCCAGCCGAAGCGCTTGACGAAATCCTTCACGCGCTTGGCGCGCTCGGCCTCGGGCACCACGTCCAGCTTGTTCAGGACCAGCCAGCGCGGCTTGTCGAACAGGGACTGGTCGTACTTCTTCAGTTCCTGCACGATGGCCTTGGCCTCCTTGACCGGATCGACTTCGTCATTGAAGGGGGCCAGGTCGACAATGTGCAGCAGCAGGCCGGTACGCTGCAGGTGGCGCAGGAATTGCACCCCCAGGCCAGCGCCATCGGCGGCACCTTCGATCAGGCCGGGAATGTCGGCGATGACGAAGCTCTTCTCGTGGCTCACACGCACCACGCCCAGGTTGGGATGCAGCGTGGTGAAGGGATAGTCGGCAATCTTCGGACGGGCGTTGGAGACGGCCGTGATGAAGGTCGATTTGCCCGCATTGGGCATGCCCAGGAGGCCCACGTCGGCCAGCACCTTCAGCTCCAGACGCAGTTCGCGACGTTCGCCTTCCTTGCCCTCGGTCTTTTGACGCGGAGCGCGGTTGGTGGAAGTCTTGAAGTGGATGTTGCCCCAGCCGCCC
This sequence comes from Herbaspirillum sp., assembly GCA_019233085.1. GTDB lineage: Bacteria > Pseudomonadota > Gammaproteobacteria > Burkholderiales > Burkholderiaceae_D > Herbaspirillum. The sequence continues at coordinate 2,830 of JAFAMT010000284.1, read as the reverse complement.
TCACCGCCCTTGGCCAGCATCACGGTCTGGCCGTGGAAGGTCAGGTCGGCGATGTGCTCGCCGGTATTGATGTCCACGATCAGCGTGCCTACCGGCATGCGCAGGAAGACATCGTCGGCACCCTTGCCGTAGCAATCGGAGCCGCGACCGTTTTCGCCACGGCCGGCGCGGTGCAGCTTGGCGTAGCGGTAATCGATCAGGGTGTTGACGTTACGGTCGGCCACGGCCCAGATGGTGCCGCCCTTGCCGCCATCGCCGCCGTCGGGACCACCGAAGGGGCGGAATTTCTCGCGGCAGAAACTGGCGACACCGTTGCCGCCATCGCCTGCCACGACTTCAATGCGTGCTTCGTCGATGAATTTCATGATATTGACGCCTCGTGGGAGCCGCTAACAAAACGTCGATGCGTCGATGCGCCGACGCGTCCATGCACCCCTGGGGCAGCAGCGGATGGATCATCAGCCTGACCAACCCTTGCACCCCCAAAAGGAGACGAGGCTCGGCGCTTTGTTGACGGCTCTTCAAAAAACCAAAAAGGCTCCACCATCGGCAGAGCCTTTCTTGATGCCTGGTTTCCGGGCGAACCCGGATGAACCGGAACGCTTACGCCGTAACGACGGTCGCGTATTGACGCTGTTGCAGGCCCTTGACAACGAACTTGACCTTGCCGTCCTTCAGGGCGAACAGGGTGTGGTCCTTGCCGACGCCGACGTTTTCGCCAGCGTGGACGCGGGTGCCGCGTTGACGGACGATGATGCCGCCAGCGTTGATCACTTGGCCGCCATAAACCTTGACGCCCAGGCGTTTCGATTCTGAGTCACGGCCGTTGCGCGTAGTGCCGCCGCCTTTTTTGTGTGCCATTTAAAACTCCTTGATGACTTTGGATGAGCAGTTCGACCAGTTCAACGCTTAGGCGTTGATCGAGACGATTTGCAGTTCGGTGTAGTTCTGACGATGGCCTTGACGCTTTTGGTAGTGCTTGCGACGACGCATCTTGAAGATACGGACCTTGTCATGGCGACCTTGCGCTACCACAGTAGCCAGCACCGTAGCACCTGCGACCAGCGGCGCACCGAACTTCACGGTTTCGCCTGCGCCCACTGCGAGCACTTGATCCAAAGTGATTTCGGAGCCAATGTCAGCCGGTATCTGTTCTACTTTGAGTTTTTCGCCAGCAGCAACTTTGTATTGTTTGCCGCCGGTTTTTATGACCGCGTACATGTGAAACCTCACGAATGAATGAATAAGAACGATTTTTTCCTGACACACCCGGGACGTAAAACCCCTTGGCGAAACAGGAAAACCCCAAATTATACATAGACTTAGCTGCTCGGTCAAAAGGGAAGTCGATCGGGCGGGCATAGGCGCAACACAGTTTCCGCCGGGACAATCCCCCGCCGGATTGCCAGGCAGGCAAGTCCTTGATCTCCAGGCCAAGACTGCTCCCGGCCAAAACCGTCCGCATGCTCTTTGGCGTGGCCCTGCCTTGTCATCGTATAATCCGGGGAATAACCATTTCCCACAGGTTCCGCCTTGTCTGCCGCCGTACAAAACGCTTCGCAACACACCATCATGCAACCGATCGTCGCCGACATGGAGGCGGTCAACGCAGTTATCCGTCGGCAACTCTATTCGGAAGTCCCCCTGGTCAACCAGGTCTCCGAGTACATCATCAGCGCCGGCGGCAAGCGCCTGCGCCCGGTGCTGGTGGTGCTCATCGCCAACGCCTTCGGCTACCAGGGCGTGCGTCATCACGAGCTGGCGGCGGTGATCGAATTCATCCACACCGCCACCCTGCTGCATGACGACGTGGTGGATGAGTCCTCGCTGCGGCGCGGCAAGGAAACCGCCAATGCCATGTTCGGCAATGCCGCCTCGGTGCTGGTGGGCGACTTCCTGTATTCGCGTGCCTTCCAGATGATGGTGGCCGTGGGCAATGCCCGGGTGATGGAGATCGTGGCCGACGCCACCAACGTCATCGCCGAGGGCGAGGTGTTGCAGCTGCTCAACATGCACAACCCGGACGTGGATGAAGACGGTTACCTGCAGGTGATCCGATCCAAGACCGCCAAGCTGTTCGAGGCCGCCAGCCAGATCGGCGCACTCATTGCCGGCGCCGACGAAGCCGGCATCGAAGCCGCCGGTGAATATGGCCGCTCGATCGGCACCGCCTTCCAGTTGATTGACGACGTGCTGGACTATTCCGGCAACAGCGACGAGATAGGCAAGAACGTCGGCGACGACCTGCGCGAAGGCAAGCCCACCCTGCCCCTGATCTGGCTGATGCAGCACGGCACGCCGCAGCAGCGCGAGCTGGTGCGCACCTGTATCGAGAATGGCGACGAGCAGCACTTCGACGAAGTACTGTCGGCCATCACTCACTCCGGCGCCCTGGCCTATACCCGCGAGCAAGCCGAAATCGCTGCCCGTCGTGCAGCCGATGCAATTATTTCACTTCCGGATAGCCAATTCAAAAAATCCCTGTTAGAATTATCGGCTTTCGCAGTAGATCGAAATCATTGAATGAGATCTCACTCGACGGGGTGTAGCTTAGCCTGGTAGAGCGCTACGTTCGGGACGTAGAGGCCGGAGGTTCGAATCCTCTCACCCCGACCAGAATTTGCTTGTGACGCGATCACAAGACGCATGAACAGAGGCCCAGCAGATGCTGGGCCTTTTTCATTCCCGCCGTCCTTTCCCAGTACAGCCCAATCGCCCGGCCACCTCCGCCATCCCCTGCGACAATATGCCGCAGCCCTCTCTGTGGCCGGGTCAGTGATTCGTCAGCAAACCCGCAAGAGCGGCTGCTACCATCGATTGCATCAACTTT
>JAFAMT010000275.1 GCA_019233085.1 Herbaspirillum sp. | reverse complement strand
GCGCCACGGCCGGCAGGGCCTCCAGCAGCAACAGTACCTGCCAGCCCTGGAAGCCCCACATGCCGTGCAATTCCATCAGCGCGCCCGAGAGCGGCGAGCCGATGATGTTGGCCACCGGAATGCCGACCAGGAAGAAGGCCGTCGCCTTGCCGCGCCAGGCGACGGGGAACCATTGCGTGAAGTACAGGTAGATACCCGGCGTAAACCCGGCCTCGGCCATGCCCAGGAAGAAGCGCGCCAGCGCGAAACTCTTGGGACCGACCACGAAGGCCGTGGCCATGGAGATCACGCCCCAGGAAATCATGATGCGCGAAATCCACATGCGCGCGCCGAAGCGATGCAGCGCCAGGTTGCTGGGAATCTCGAAGAAGAAATAACCGATGAAGAACAGCCCCGCGCCCAGGCCGAACTGCGAGGGGGTCAGGCCCAGGTCGCGGTTCATGGTCAGGGCGGCGAAGCCGACATTGATGCGGTCCAGATAACTGACCACGTAGCACAGCAGGATGAAGGGAATCAGGCGACGCATCACCTTCTTCATGATGGCTGTTTCGCTCACGGCGGCGCTGTCTGCCGGGGCAGAGGACGCTGGCGTCACGGCGGGGGAGGAGAGCTGGCTCATGGAATTCCTTCAGAAGTGGTACAGGCGCGCCGCATTGGCCACCGGCACGGGATGGATCGTCGCGGCCGGGCCCAGCCAGGTGCTCGTCACATCGGGCAGGCGGGCATCGTCGGGATGGTGCTGTTCGGTCGGGTGTGCAATCTGCGCCAGCGCGGCGACAGCGGCTGCCAGTGCGGTGCTGCGGCGCGGAAATTGGCGCCTGGACATGCGGGTGTGCATCGGACTTGTCTCCTTGGTTTTCGGCGCCGCGAACGAAGCATCGAGCGGGCGGGGTTATTGTTTGGAGGCCAGTCTACGTGCCAGGATATTTAATGTATATTTGCTTTTATTTTGCAAACCATAAATTCCAGGAATGAATCATGGACTTCCGTGATCTCCGCTATTTCGAGGTCATCGCCGAGGAAGGGCATGTGGGCCGCGCCGCCGAACGGCTCTACAAGACCCAGCCGGCGCTGACCAAGTGTGTCGACCGGCTCGAAGATGAGCTGGGTGCGCCGTTGTTCGAGCGGGTCGGACGCGGCATCCGCCTGACCGCCGTGGGCCAGGCGCTGCTGAACCGGGCGCGGCGCATCGGCCTGATGATGGACGAGACCGCGCGCGAGATCGGCGACTACGCCAACGGCCGCGAAGGCAACATCCGCCTGGGTTGCGTCCCCACGCTGGCCGAGCACATCCTGCCGGGCATCTGCGAGCAGTTGCTGGCCGAGGCGCAGAAGGTCACCATCGACCTCAAGGTCTCGATGAACGATGCCCTGCTGGCCGGTCTCAAGGCGGGCGAACTCGATATCGTGCTGGGGCCGATGATCCAGAGCGACGATGTCTTCCACACCGAGGAAATCATGCAGGACGAAATGGTGGTCATGGCCAGCGCCAGCCACCCGATCTTCAAGCAGAAGATCCGCCTGCGCACGCTGCTGGAGCACCAGTGGGTACTGCCGGCGACCTCGGTGCTGAGCCGGCAGTGGCTGGACAATGTCTTCGACCGCCATCATCTGGCCCGGCCATCGGTGCAGATCACGCCCACGGTGCTGAACATGATCATGCCGCTCATCGAGCGCAGCAACCTGCTGGGATTCGCCTCCAGGCTGAACCTGGGAGCCGGGCGTGGCAAGCTGCGCGAAGTGCCGCTGAAGGAAACCATCATGCTGCGCCGCATGGGCCTGACCTACCGGCGCGACATGTACCTGTCGCCGGCGGCACAACGCCTGATCGGCATCATCCGTCGCCAGACCGGCGCACCCACTGATTGAGCCGAGGAGATCCATGCCGACAAGCTTCGTCCCCACTCGCGCCGAGGACGCCGAAGCGCTGGTGGCCATGCGCATCGCCGCCATGCGCCCCAGCCTGATGGCGGCTGGCCGCTTCGATCCGGAGCGGGCGCGCATGCGCTTCCTGTCCTCGTTCGCGCCGGAGCAGTGCTTCTTCATCATGGGTGCAGAGGCCAGTGAGCCGCTCGGCTTCTTCTCGTTGCGACGCGACGTCGATGGCCTGACGCTACAGCATCTGTACCTGCTGCCCGAATGGCAGGGCAGCGGTCGCGGCGGCCAGGTACTGCAACGCATCCTGGCCTGCGCCGACCGGCTGGCGCTGCCGGTCAGGGTGGGGGCGCTGCGCGGCAGCGATGCCAATCGTTTCTACCAGCGGCATGGGTTCGTGCAGGTGGACGAAGAGCAATGGGATATCTACTACGTGCGCCAGCCCGTCGCCACGACGGAAACGGCAGACCCGTCCGAGGATCTGCTGCAGCTGCTCGCGGGCATTCCTGCGAGACCGGGGGGAAGCGCGGTAAATGATATAAATCATTTACCTTGATATCTTGAGCATCATCTTGCTGGCCCAGCGCGAAGCCCATCTCCGAACGGACGCAAGGCCTCATCCACGACAAAGGGCGGCATCACTGCCGCCCTTTGTCCATGCTGCCTGCAGAGCCTGTCAGAACAACAGGATCAAGAGCAGGATGATGGGGATGGGAATGCCCAACAGCCAGAGCAGGATTGCGCCCATGTCAGTCTCCTATCGTGGTTCGGGGTTCGGTTGGTATCGGCTTCAGTGCAATGCGGGTTCGGACAGGCTAGCGTCGCGGTGCAGTACCGGCTCGCCATAGAGGCCATGGCGATCGCGCAGCCGCCCGCCATAGGTGGCCAGGAGGCTGGCCACGAAGGCGCCGCACAGCAGCGACAGGAACATCCACATCGCCGCGTAAGCAGCGGCCTTGCGGGCGCTGTCCGCAGCGGCCCTGGCCTTGGTGGCCGCGTCATCGATGGCGCGCTGGTAGGCCGCGAAGGTGTCGCTGACACGTTTATCGGCCTCGGCCTGCGACAGGCCGGTGTGACGGGCCACGATCTGGCCCACATAGCGCTTGTCGGCCTCGGCCAGGGTGCCGCTGGAGAGGGCGTAGGCAAACACGCGGACCACTTCCATGCGCTGCGACGGCGTCACGTCGCGGCCATCCGAGGCAGCCGGTGCGGCCAATGGTGCGGCAGGCGCTGAGGAAGGCGCATCGCTACCGGTGGCAGGCGCCGCTGCTGGCGGTGCTGCGTTGGCTGCGCCGCTCGTGCCGCTCGTGCCGGACCGCAGCAGGCTATCGATGAAATAGCCGGAGAAGCGATCAGCCAGCGCGCCGCCCGATGGTCCGCCCTCCTGCCCCGCCGCCACGCCAGCCACTGCCGCGCCGCTACCGAGCACGCCGCCGGCCGCGCCCAGTGTCCTGGTGCCACCCGAGATGACGCTGCCGATGGCCGAGCCCAGCAGCGCCGCCGTGACCAGCGACGCCACCGCCCAGGCCAGCAGGCCGTGGGCGGTGTCGCGGAAATAGACCTCGCGGGTATGCAGGCCGGCCCATTTCACCCGCAGGCGTCCGGCCAGGAAACCGCCGATGGCCGAGGCGGCGATCTGCGTGAAGAGCAGCCAGGCCGCCGTGGAGTAACCGATGGTCCGGGCGGTGAGGCCTTCGCCGGACCATGGCGAGATCGAGGACAGGCCCAGGCCGAAGCCCAGGATCACCAGGATGAAAGCCAATGCCGCAGCCGCGCTGGCCCCGGCGAAGATGGCGCCCCACGAGACGCCGCTGCCATTGGCGGCGAACGCCTCGGTATCGGCGGGTGCAAGCAATGATGTGGATAATGTAGATGATGTGGATGAGGTGGTCATGGGTCTCCTCGCATTCTTGATGGATGGATTCCTGCGCATGCAGGGCTGGGGGCATTGCCACCCCCAGACTCTAGGACCGCGCCAGTGCCTGCGCCATCGGCGCAGTTCGCCAGTTGCCGTAGGAGAGCAGGAAGACCGGATGGCGCCTTGCCGGTAAAGCGCGAGCAACACCTGCGCCAGTCTTATAGAATGGCCCTCTCCCCTTTCAGAGAGCCCCCATGGCCATCACCACCTTCCTGTTCGACCTCGACGGCACGCTCATGGACAGCGATGCCCTGCACCACGCCGCCTTCAACACCATCCTCTCGCGCTGGGACCGCCAGGTCGACCTGGACTACTACAAGACGCACATCATGGGCGCCTCCAACGCCATGATCTTCGGCCACCTCTTCCCGGGCATGCCGGCCTCGGAATTCCTGCCGCTGGCCGACGAAAAGGAGCGACTGTTCCGCTCGCAGCTGGACCAGCACGTCGAGCCCACGCCGGGCATCGAACGCCTGCTGGAGCATATCGCCCGCATCGGTGGCCGCAGCGCGGTGGTCACCAACGCCCCGCGCGCCAATGCCGAGCTGATGCTGAAAGCCACCGGCCTGGCCGGACGCTTCGATGCGCTGGTGATCGGCGACGAACTGCCGCGCGCCAAACCCGATCCCCTGCCCTACCTGACCGCCCTGCAGCTGCTGGGCGGCCGCGCCGACGAGGCAGTGGCCTTCGAGGACTCCAGCTCGGGCGTCAAGGCCGCCAGTGGCGCGCAGGTATGGACCTTCGGCATGCTGGGCGGGCTGGACGAGGCGCGCCTGCGCGCCGCCGGCGCCCATGCGGTGATCCGCGACTTCAACGGCCCTGCGCTGTGGGAAAAGCTGGCCGGCTGAGACCCTTGCCGCCGGGCGCCTGCGCGCAACTATGCGTAACTGAGCGCAACTATGCGTAACTGAGCGGGACGACGGCTCGCTGCCCCGGCGTCGTTGCCATTATCCGCAGGGATAATGTCGGCGCGGCCGGGAAGCTGATAGGGTGGCCGGACCATCCAGCCAGTGATGAAGCCGGGCAACAAGGCAGGCGCCCCGCCCATGCTTCCAGGCACTATCGCTCCAGGCACCCGCATCGATCACATGAACAAGTCACGCATTGAGGCATTCAGTGATGGCGTCATCGCCATTGCCATCACCATCATGGTCCTGGACCTTCGCACGCCGGCATCGGCGTCACTGGATGCGCTGCTGACCCTGGTGCCGCAGATGCTGAGCTATCTGCTCAGCTTCATCTATGTGGGCATCTACTGGCTGAATCACCACCATCTTCTCAGCATGGCAGAGCGGGTCGATCGCCCCGTGCTCCTGGCCAACCTGAACCTGCTGTTCTGGCTCTCGCTCATTCCATTCGTGACCGGCTGGATCGCGGGGCATCACCGGGATACGCTGCCGGTGGCGCTGTATGGCGCGGTGTTGCTGATGTGTTCGGTTTCATTTCTCTGGTTGAAGCTGACCCTGCGCGATGCGGTACGCGATCATCCCCTCGCGGCCGCCCTCATCGGGAACAGCAAAAAGAACCGATGGTCGATCCTGCTCTATGCGATCGCGATCGCATCCTCCTGCTGGACGCCGCTGGGGGCCTCGGCGCTGTATGTACTGCTGGCCTTGCTCTGGTTCATACCGGACCGTCATTTTTCACGGTTTCAGCAGGACTGAGCCGTTCATTTCCGGGCGCCAACCCCGGGGGGATCCATTCCGTAGCCCGGGCTGCCGGAGAGGATGGTTGTGCTCCCCTGGCCGCGCCGGCAGCGCCAAGACCAAAATGTTAGAGTGGCGTGGCGGCCGAGACGGCAGGCAACAGCAGACGCCCGATCCTGGCAGCATTTCTAGCCAACCAAGGAGAAGCGACATGGATTTGCAACTGGAGGGCAAGCTCGCCCTCGTGAGTGGCAGCACCGCAGGTATCGGTTACGCGATCGCCAATACGCTGGCCCGCGAGGGCGCCCAGGTGATCGTCAATGGCAGGACGCAGGCTAGTGTGGACGAGGCGGTCGAACGCATCCGCGCCGATACCCACGGCAAGGTAGTGGGATTTGCCGCGGACCTCAGCCAGGCCGAAGCGGCCGGTGAAGTGGTACGGCGTCATCCGGACATCAGCATCCTGGTCAACAACCTCGGCATCTTCGAGCCCAAGGCTTTCGAAGAGATTCCTGACGAGGACTGGGTGCGATTCTTCGAGGTCAACGTCCTGAGCGGCGTGCGCCTGGCGCGCCTGGTACTGCCGGCGATGAAGCGTGCCAACTGGGGCCGCATCATCTTCATCTCCAGCGAAAGCGCGGTACAGATCCCCACCGAGATGGTGCATTACGGCATGACCAAGACGGCCCAGCTGGCGGTCTCGCGCGGCCTGGCCGAAACGGTGGCCGGCACCGGCATCACGGTCAACAGCGTTCTGCCCGGACCGACCAAGTCGCGCGGCGTGGGCGACTTTGTCGACGACATGGCCAAGAGCGCCGGCAAGAGCTTCGAACAGGTCGAAGCCGAGTTCTTCCAACACGTTCGACCGACCTCGCTGATCCAGCGCTTCGGCACGCCGCAGGAAGTCGCCTCCCTGGTCGCCTACGTGGCCAGCCCGCTGGCTTCCGCCACCACCGGTGCGGCGCTGCGCGTGGATGGCGGCGTCGTCAAGAGCGCCTTCTGAGGCTGGCCGGGTTCCCGGGCTGACCATCCCCAATGCAAAAGCCCGGCTGCGCGCAGGCGCAGCCGGGCTGTATCGGCGGGTGGCTTACTTGGTGGCGGCGACCGCGTCCAGGATCACCTTGGCCACATCAGCCGGACGCGACTGCTGCGGTACGTGGCTGGTTGGCAGCTCGGTCGTCTTGGCGTTGATCTGCTTGGCGAAGGCACGTTCCAGGTCAGGCTGGATCATGCGGTCGTCCTTGCTGACGATGTACCAGCTGGGACGAGTCTTCCAGGCGGGCGTGCCGACCTTCTCGCCGAAGGCCTTGAGGGCGATCGGGCCCTGGGTTGCGGCCATCACGGCAGCCTGTCCGGCCGGCACATCCTGGGCGAAATCGGCGGCCACGGCGGCGGCCGGCAGGCTGGCGAAGCCGGCCTGATCCACTACCAGCTTGGCGATGCCCGGCGGCACCGGCAGGTCCTTGCCCAATTCGCCAGTGGCCTGGCCGGCATCCGGGGCGAAGGCGGCCACGTAGACCAGGCTGGCGACCTTGTCGTCGTTACCGGCTTCGGTGATCACGGTGCCGCCCCAGGAGTGGCCCACCAGCACGACCTTGCCGGGTTGGTTGGCGATGGCG
>JAFAMT010000231.1 GCA_019233085.1 Herbaspirillum sp. | reverse complement strand
GCCTGGTTCCCGACCAAGGAACGGGGCACGGCATCGGCCATCTTCAACTCGGCGCAGTATTTCGCGGCCGTGCTGTTCACGCCGCTGATGGCCTGGATCGTCCACACCTACAGCTGGCACCACGTGTTCACGGTGATGGGCGTGGTCGGCATCGCGCTGGCGCTGATCTGGGGCAAGATCCTCTATAGCCCCAAGGACCATCCGCGCATCAACCAGGCCGAGCTGCAGCATATTGAATCCGGCGGTGGCCTGGTGGACATGGATAACCGCAAGCTGGCCGCACCGTCCACCAAGGGCCGTGGCTACATCCGCCAGCTGCTGACCAACCGCATGCTGCTGGGTGTGTATATCGGCCAGTACTGCATCAACGTGATCACCTATTTCTTCCTGACCTGGTTCCCGGTGTACCTGGTGCAGGAGCGCGGCATGTCCATCCTCAAGGCCGGTTTCGTGGCCTCGATCCCGGCGGTATGCGGCTTCATCGGCGGCGTGGTGGGCGGCCTGATCTCGGATCGCCTGATCAAGAGTGGCATGTCGGTCACCTGGTCGCGCAAGATCCCCATCGTCGGCGGCATGCTGCTGTCCATGACCATGATCCTGTGCAACTACGTCGAAGCGCAGTGGTTGGTGGTGGCCATCATGGCGCTGGCCTTCTTTGGCAAGGGCGTGGGTGCGCTGGGCTGGGCCGTGGTGGCCGACACCGCGCCCAAGCAGATCGTGGGCCTCTCGGGCGGGTTGTTCAACATGTTCGGCAACGTCGCCGGCATCACCACGCCCATCGTGATCGGCTACATCCTCAAGGAAACCGGCTCCTTCTCGGGCGCCCTGGTCTTCGTGGGTGTCAATGCGCTGGTCACCGTGATCAGCTATCTTGTGATCGTCAAGGACATCAAGCGCGTCGAACTCAAGGACGCCTGATCCACACATCGGTGGCCACCGCTGCAGGGGCTGCCATTTCGTTTGAAGCATTCTGTCGTATGGGAACTTAGCATGAGCACCGATACCGTCTCCAGCCAGGCCTCCACGCCGCGCTACATCATGATGAATGACACGGACAACGTGGCCATCGTCGTCAACGACGGCGGCCTGCCGGCCGGCACCGTCTTCCCGGATGGGCTGACCCTGGTCGACCGCGTCCCCCAGGGCCACAAGATCGCCCTGCGCGACCTCAAGGAGGGCGAGGCCATCGTCCGCTATGACGTGGCCATCGGTTACGCCGTGCGCGACATCCCCAAGGGCAGCTGGATCGAGGAGTCGCTGGTGCGCATGCCGCCGGCGCGCGAGCTGGACAACCTGCCCATCGCCACCAGGAAACCGGCGCCGCAACCACCGCTGGAGGGCTACACCTTCGAGGGCTATCGCAACGCCGATGGCTCGGTGGGCACGCGCAATCTGCTGGCCATCACCACCACCGTCCAGTGTGTGGCCGGCGTGGTGGAGCACGCGGTCAAGCGCATCCGCGCCGAACTGCTGCCCAAGTATCCCAACGTGGAAGACGTGGTGGCGTTGGAACACACCTATGGCTGCGGCGTGGCCATCGATGCGCCCAATGCCGGCATTCCCATCCGCACGCTGCGCAACATCAGCCTGAACCCCAACTTCGGTGGGCAGGCCATGGTGGTCAGCCTGGGCTGCGAAAAGCTGCAACCCAATCGCCTGTTGCCGGAAAACATGATTCCCATCCACAAGGCCGGCGAGCCCTATGTGGTGTGCCTGCAGGATGCCGAGCACGTGGGCTTCAACTCCATGATCGATTCCATCCTGCAGATGGCCGAGGCGCGCCTGACCGAGTTGAACAAGCGCCGTCGCGAAACCTGCCCGGCCTCCGACCTGGTGGTCGGCGTGCAGTGCGGCGGCAGCGATGCCTTCTCGGGCGTGACCGCCAACCCCGCCGTGGGCTTTGCCACCGACCTGCTGGTGCGGGCCGGGGCGGCGGTGATGTTCTCGGAAGTGACCGAGGTGCGTGACGGCATCGACCAACTGACCTCGCGCGCGGTCAACGAGGAAGTGGCGCAAGCCATGATCCGCGAGATGGACTGGTACGACAATTACCTCAAGCAAGGCGGCGTCGACCGCAGCGCCAATACCACCCCCGGCAACAAGAAGGGCGGGCTGGCCAATATCGTCGAAAAGGCCATGGGCTCCATCGTCAAGTCCGGTTCCAGCCCCATCTCGGGCGTGCTCGCGCCGGGCGACAAGCTCCAGCAGAAGGGCCTCATCTATGCCGCCACGCCGGCCTCGGACTTCATCTGCGGCACGCTGCAGCTGGCCGCCGGCATGAACCTGCACATCTTCACCACCGGCCGTGGCACCCCTTATGGCCTGGCGGCCGTGCCGGTGATCAAGGTCGCCACCCGCAACGACCTGGCGCGGCGCTGGCACGACCTGATGGACGTCAATGCCGGCCGCATCGCCAGCGGCGAAGCGACCATCGAAGACGTCGGCTGGGAGCTGTTCCAGCTGATGCTGGACGTGGCCAGCGGCAAGAAGCGCACCTGGGCCGAGCAATGGAAGCTGCATAACGCACTGACCCTGTTCAACCCGGCGCCGGTGACCTGATCTTTCTCGAAGGGATCCGCTGGCGGATCCCTTTCTTTCATCCCGCCAGCGATAGCGGTCGCACCTGCCGCATTCGCTGACCCTGCATGCCCTCATCACAACAACCTGATCCGCAAGGAGACGCCATGACCGACAAGAACTCCGCCCACGGCTCCCGCCTGGCCACCCTGATTGCCACGTCCGCCCTGGGCCTGGCGGCGGCCCACGCGGGCGCGGCCACCATTGCCTATGTATCCAATGCCGACAGCCACGACATCTACGTGCTGCAGCTCAATGGCGATGGCAGCGTCAACCTGGTGGAGAAGGTCGACACCGGCAGTACCGTCATGCCGCTGGCACTGAGCCCCGATCACAAATATCTGTATGCCGCCTTGCGTGGTCAGCCGTATTCGGTGGTCAGCTATGCCATCGATCCCAGGAGCGGCAAGCTGCAGGCGCTGTCCAAGGTGCCCCTGGCCGACAACATGGCCAACATCGCCACCGACCATACCGGACGCTACCTGTTTGCGGCCTCCTATTCGGGCAACAGGATCTCGGTCAATGCCATCGGCGCCGATGGTACGGTGCAGACCCCGCCGCTGGCCGTGATTCCCACGGGGAAGAATGCCCACTCGGTGCAGGTCGATCCCGACAATGCCTTCCTGTTCGCCTCCAACCTGGGTAGCGACGTGATCCTGCAGTATCGTTTCGACGTCGCAACAGGCAAGGTCACCCCCAATGTTCCGCCGTCGGTGGCCACCAAGGCGGGCGCCGGTCCGCGCCATTTCGTGTTCTCGCCGGACAAGCGCTTTGTCTATTCCACCAACGAGCTCGACGGCACCGTCAATACCTACGCCTATGATCGCCAGGCCGGCACGCTGACCCTGCAAGCCACCGACTCGGCCCTGCCAGAAGGCTTCAGGAGCAGTGAACAACTGGCTACCGCCGACCTGCACCTGACCCCCGACGGACGCTTTCTCTACGCCACCGAGCGCGCCTCCAATACGCTCACCGGCTACCGTGTCGATACCGCTACCGGCAAGCTCTCGCGCATTCTCAACATTCCCACCGAAACCCAGCCACGTGGTTTCAATATCGATCCGCAAGGCCGCTACCTGCTGGCCGTCGGGCAGCAGGCCGGCCTGAGCAGCTATGCCATCGATCCCGCCAGCGGCGCGCTCAAGCCGCTGTTCCGCTACACCCTGGGCCGCAATCCCAACTGGGTGGAGATCATCGACCTGCCTTGAGCGGGTCGGCTTGCCCCTGCAGCCTGGTCGGGAATGTCTTTCCGACAAGGCTATTTGTGCGCGATCTGCAGCATGCTTGATCCAGGACAGGTAAGCGTGCGCCCCCGCATTGCACAATCCCAATCCTGAAAGTTGCTGACCGTCCTAACCGGGAAATAGGGCAGTTTTTGTCAACTTGCTGACTGATTGGTCGTGCAGCCGCTGCTGTATCGTCCATGAAGAAGTTTCATTTCTTTTGTTGTATAAAAATCAAGTGGAGAGAGGGAATGCGGAATCTGACGGTTCGCTTCAGCCTGATGAGCGCGCTTGCGCTGTTTTCAGTCATGATCGTGGTGGGTGCCGGTGTGGGCATCTTTGCGCTGGGGCGCGCCAACCAGGCCACCGAGTATGTCCATGAGATCACCGAGCGCGCCTTGCTGATCAATGATGCCTACAAGGATACGACCCGTACCCGGGCCGCCCATTCGCGTATCTATTCGACCCTGATGGAGAAGGGCGACGCAGCAGTCATCGAGGCGGCCTTCAAGAGCGCCCAGATGACCTATGACCGTAGCCTCAAGTTTCTGGATGACTACGCCAAGCTGCCCGACCTGGAAGGCCAGGACCCGGCGACCAAGACCGAACTCATCGAGTCGGCCAAGGCCCTCAACGATATCCTGAAGAAG
>JAFAMT010000167.1 GCA_019233085.1 Herbaspirillum sp. | reverse complement strand
ATAACACTCCTTAAAGAAAAATGAGCTACTCATTTTTCCTTTGTCTAACAATAAAAAGCCACCTTCCGGTGGCTTTTTAAAAAATTTGGTGGGCCCCCCGAGAGTCGAACTCGGCACCAACGGATTATGCTTACCAACTATGGCTTTCGCCACCCCTTTCAGGTTTGTGGTCTGGACTGTCTCTTGTCTTTACGACCTGCCCGTACAGTCTCTACACGTTCTCTCTAACAAGAGCTTCGCTCGGGATTGCCACGCCATAAACAAGCAGAGGTTTCCCCGAATTTGAGCAGTTCTACCAAGGAGCAGAGTCAACTTACCCCAAGGCAACCCATCTTTGCATCGCCCGTACCCTCTCGGGCCGTAGGACGGTGCAGACTTAAGTCCGCTGCTCTAACCAGGCATGAGCTAGAGGCCCTGAAAAACTAGATGTTACTGCATTAACAGTTGCGGCACAGTACAACTTGTAGCCTATTCGTAGCCTTGCTCAATTTTTCCCATTAGGAAAAATATTAAATCATTGATTTTAAAAGGCTTTATTTTTCAAGCAAATACATTATGAGTCCGCTGCTCTAACCAAGCATGAGCTAGGGGGCCAAAAATCAGCCGGCGATTTTAACATCCCGCCGGCCAATCCTGACACCCTGCTATCAGTTCCCTTCCAGGAAGCTCTTCAGCTTGTCCGAACGGGATGGGTGACGCAGCTTGCGCAGTGCCTTGGCTTCGATCTGGCGGATACGCTCGCGGGTCACGTCGAACTGCTTGCCCACTTCTTCCAGCGTGTGGTCGGTGGACATCTCGATGCCGAAACGCATGCGCAGCACCTTGGCTTCGCGCGGGGTCAGCGAGTCCAGGATGTCCTTGACCACGTTGCGCATCGAGGCATGCAGCGCCGCGTCGGCCGGAGCCAGCGTGTTGTTGTCCTCGATGAAGTCGCCCAGATGCGAATCGTCGTCGTCACCGATCGGCGTTTCCATGGAGATCGGCTCCTTGGCGATCTTCATGATCTTGCGGATCTTGTCTTCCGGCATTTCCATCTTGATCGCCAGGGTCGCGGGATCCGGCTCGGCGCCGGTTTCCTGCAGGATCTGACGGGAGATGCGGTTCATCTTGTTGATCGTCTCGATCATGTGCACCGGAATACGGATGGTGCGCGCCTGGTCGGCGATGGAGCGGGTGATGGCCTGACGGATCCACCAGGTCGCATAGGTCGAGAACTTGTAGCCACGACGGTATTCGAACTTGTCCACTGCCTTCATCAGGCCGATGTTGCCTTCCTGGATCAGGTCCAGGAACTGCAAGCCACGGTTGGTGTACTTCTTGGCGATCGAGATCACCAGACGCAGGTTGGCCTCGGTCATCTCACGCTTGGCCATGCGTGCCTTCTTCTCGCCGGCGCCCATCTTCTTGTTGATGGCGCGCAGGTCCGGCAGTGGCAGTACTACGCGGGCCTGCAGGTCGATCAGCTTTTGCTGCAGTTCCTTGATGGCCGGCACGTTGCGGCTCAGCACGGCGCTGTAGGCATGGTTGGCGGCCACTTCGCCATCAACCCAGTCCAGGTTCACTTCATTGCCCGGGAAGACCTTGATGAAGTGGGCGCGCGGCATGTTGCACTTGTTGACGGCCACGTCCAGGATCTGGCGTTCCACGGTGCGCACTTCGTCCACCTGCGCACGCAGGGTGTCGCACAGCTTCTCGACGATCTTGGCGGTGAAGCGGATCCCCAGCAGTTCGTTGGAGATGATCTCCTGCGCCTTGACGTAGGGCTTGGAGTTGTAGCCTTCCTTCTCGAAGGCCTTGCGCATGTTCTCGAACTGGGTGCCGATGACGGCGAACTTGCCCAGCGCGTCGCGCTTCAACTGTTCCAGCTGTTCGGCGGAGAAGCCGGCGGCGCCGGAGCCACTGCTCTCGCTTTCCTCTTCTTCGTCTTCTTCCTCGTCTTCTTCCTCTTCCTCGTCGTCCTCGTCGGAGTCGGACGCGGCGGCTTCCACCTGCTGCTCGGACTCGTTCGGGTCGACCAGGCCGTCGACGATCTCGTCGACCTTGATCTCGTCCTTGGAGATGCGATCAGCGGCGGCCAGGATCTCGGCGATCGTGGTCGGGCAGGCGGAGATGGCCTGGATCATGTCCTTCAAGCCGTCTTCGATGCGCTTGGCGATCTCGATTTCGCCTTCGCGGGTCAGCAGTTCGACCGAACCCATTTCGCGCATGTACATGCGCACCGGGTCGGTGGTGCGGCCGAAGTCGGAGTCCACCGTCGACAGGGCAGCTTCGGCGGCGGCTTCAGCGTCGTCATCGCTGGCGACGTTGGCCACGTTGTCCGACAGCAGCAGGGTTTCGGCGTCAGGGGCGTGCTCGTAGACCGAGATACCCATGTCGCTGAAGGTGCCGATGATGCCTTCGATGGCTTCCGGATCGACGATGTTCTCGGGCAGGTGGTCGTTGATTTCCGAGAAGGTCAGGAAACCACGCTCCTTGCCCAGCTTGATCAGGGTCTTCAGCTTCTGGCGACGACGTTCCAGCTCTTCTTCGCTGGCTTCGGTGTCGGAGGAGAAGGCGTCCTTCAACAGGGCCTTTTCCTTGGCCTTGCGGTCCTTGGCCTTGGCCTTGTCGACCGCCTTCAGCTCGGCGCGCTCGATGGTATTAAGTGCGGCGACTTCGTCGCTCTCGGGTTGGAACTCCTTGGGCTTGCGGCCACGACGGCCCGGCACCTTGACGCTCGGCAGCACATAGCCGGACGTGTCGATGGCTGCCAGGGCGGCAGCATCAGTGGTTTGACTTACGCTCGACGCGGCAGTCGCGCTGACGTCTTTGCCTTCGACCTTTGCGGCTTTGGTGGTCTTGGCGGTCTTGGTTTCGGGTTTCTTGGTGGTCACGGAAGTCTTCGTCGATTTCACGGAAACCGCTTGTTCGGCGGCTTGGGATAACTTGTTGGCCGGCGTTGCAGTCCCCTTCGGTGCTGCGGCGCGGGCCGGCTTGGCGGCAGTCGTCTGGACTGCCGCTTTCTTAGGCGTCGCTGCTGCTGCAGTCTTTGCCGTGGGTTTAACGGTGCTCGTTGCCGTCGCCGTCCCCTTGACTGGCGATTTGGCGGCGGCCGCCTTGCTGGCCGGTGGAGCCTTGACTGCAGCGGCCGATTTTACTGCCGTTGCCGCCTTGCTGCTCTTGACGGACGTTACCGGAGTTTTTGCGGGTTTCTTCATTGCATTTGCCATAGAATCAACTGCCAATTGAGAATTCACTCATTGCGCCAATCAAGTCATGCTAATGATGCAACTCCGGCCCCGGTTTCCCGGTAGACTCCGGCTGCACGCGCAACGTTCCTTTTAAGCTTGCGGTACACCGATCATGGAGGGCAGGCAGTCTTGCCGATCCAGATCCGGCAAGCGATCAGGCTGCTTGCCGGGACCACTCTCCGATGCGCCGGAGGGCGATCCATGTTGCCGCAGGGTGAGGATGCAAAAGAGCCATCCGGCGGAACTAAAGCCCTCTATTATAGCACAGATGGGGCCCTTTTCCTTGGGATCAAGCGGCGAAAACCAGCGATCGGGCTTTAAATCACGGCAATTTGCTCCGCTTTACCCAAGCACCCCATCCACACCGGCTCACCCCGCCAGACACTCCCGCACAACCTCCCTGTTACCGATAGCTGCCTGGCCTGCGCAAGCTGCCGGTCACACCCTTCTTTGAGCGCGCTCCGTCCCGGAACGCGCCGCTTTCTTCATGCCGCTGCCGTACCGGCCGCCTGGCGCTTGAGCCATTCCTTGCGCTGCATCAGCTCGCGATAGCGGTTGCGGTCTTCCTCGGTACGCAGGTTCAAGGCCACCAGGGCCTGCATCTCTTCATCCAAGGCACGGATGCGGGCCTGGCGGATGGCACCGCCCATCTCGGCGCGCACGACATCGAATTCGGATTCGGACTCGGCGGCGATTTCCGCGATCATCGAGTCGAACTCCGGGCCACCCTCGCGCAGATGCTCGACCAGGGCGGCGAAATTGGCTTGCTCGCCCATGCCCCGGGCTACGCCCACCAGATGGATCAGCATCTCGGCCTGGTCGGGGGCGATGCGGGAAATCGCTTCCAGCGCCCCATCGTCGAGGTCGGCTGCCAGCTGCGGATGCGCTACCAGCAGGCGCATGATCTGCCGCTCCAGGCCCACCGGTGCGGTTCGCTTGCTGCGCGGCGGTGCGCTGCGCACGCGGGCGACGGGCTTCTCCAGTTCAAACAATGTTTCAAGCTCGGAAGGCGTTGACTGCGTTGCCTGGGCAATGCTGCGCACGATCTGCAGGCGCAGCGACGATGCCGGCAATGCCTGCAGCATCGGCTTGGCCGCAAACTGGGCGTGGGCGCGGCCTTCGGGCGTACGCAGGTCATTGTCGCCAATGATTTCGCGCAGCAGGAACTGCGACAGCGGCAAGGCTTCGCGGATCTGCTCTTCAAAGGCCGGCGCGCCCATTTCGCGCACGTAACTGTCGGGATCATGCTCCTTGGGCAGGAACAGGAACTTGATGGTCTTGTTGTCCGAGGCGTGCGGCAGGCAGGCTTCCAGCGCGCGGCGTGCGGCACGGCGGCCGGCATTGTCACCGTCGAAGCTGAAGATCACCTGGTCGGTCTGGCGCAACAGTTTCTGTACATGGACCGGCGTACATGCCGTGCCCAGGGTTGCCACCGCCTGGGGGAAACCCAGCTGCGCCAGCGCCACCACATCCATGTAACCCTCGGTCACCAGCGCATAGCCGGCCTCGCGGATGGCCTGGCGCGCCTCGAAGAGACCGTAGAGCTCGCTGCCCTTCTGGAACAGCGGCGTCTCGGGCGAGTTCAGGTACTTGGGTTCACCCCCATCCATCACGCGCCCACCAAAGCCGATCACCTGCCCCTTGGTATTGCGGATGGGAAACATCACGCGACCACGGAAACGGTCGTAGCGCTTGCGGTGACCGCCGCCCTCTTCACTCTTGTCGATCACCAGGCCCGATTCGACCAGGGCCTCGTTGTCGTAGTCGGGGAATACCTGGCGCAGGCTATCCCACTCGTCGGGCGAATAGCCCAGGCCGAAGCGCGCGGCGATCTCGCCGGTCAGGCCCCGCCCCTTGAGGTAGGCGATGGCCGGTTGCGCGGCACGCAACTGGTGACGATAGAAATCATTGGCGCGCGACATCACATCCGACAGCGCCATGCTCTTGGCCTGCTTTTCCTGGCGCTGGGCCAGGGGGATGCTGTCTTCGCGCTCGGGGACCACCATGCCCACGTTCTGGGCCAGGTCCTTGACCGCCTCCACGAAGCCCATGCCCGAATACTCGATCAGGAAGCTGATCGCGGTGCCATGCGCGCCACAGCCAAAGCAGTGATAGAACTGCTTGGTCGGGCTGACGGTAAAGCTGGGGGACTTCTCGTTGTGGAAGGGGCACAGGCCCATGAAATTGGCGCCGCCCTTCTTCAATTGCACGTAACGCCCCACCACGTCGACGATATCGACGCGGTTGAGCAGGTCCTGGATGAATGACTGAGGAATCACCTGGTCGGAACGGGTACGCGCAATAGGATGGAAACGCCGCTCAGCCCGCCAGCGCGGCCTTGACCAGCGCGGACACGGCGGTCATGTCGGCACGACCGGCCAGCTTGGGCTTCAACACGCCCATGACCTTGCCCATGTCCTGGGGGCCGGCGGCACCGGTGGCCGCCACGGCGGCCTGCACTTCGGCCTTGATCTCGTCCTCGGACAGGCTGGCCGGCATGTAGGTGGCCAGCACGGCCAGTTCGGCCTTCTCGATGTCGGCCAGATCCTGGCGACCACCGGCTTCGAACTGGCTGATGGAGTCCTTGCGCTGCTTGACCATCTTGTCGATGATGGCCAGCACGATGGCGTCGGTCAACTCGATGCGCTCATCGACTTCCTTCTGCTTCATCGCGGCGGTCAAGAGGCGGATGGTGCCCAGCTTGCCCATGTCCTTGGCGCGCATGGCGGCCTTCATGTCTTCCGTGATCTGCTCTTTCAAACCCATTAGGTACTCCGAAGATGAGGTGGATGAGTATTGTGCAATCTGGCGCCATCCCGCATCCAGTATTCCGGGCGGCAACTAGGGCGGCCCGTCATAGGATCGTAGAACATGGATGGGCTTATCGCCAGCCCGAAATGCTGCCTTGTCTTCTTATTTGGGGTGCCGGGGAGGAAAAACCAGGCCAGCGCCGGATCCGGCAGGCACCAGACAGCCCCGACAACAATCGGGCAATCAATACGAAAAAAGATGGAAAATGCGAAAACCCGCTGCGGACCAACACCGGAGCGGGTTTACACATCGGCCGCACGAGCGCGCGGCGAGAAATTCTTAGTACAGCTTCTTCGGCAGTTGTTGGCTGCGGATGCGCTTGTAGTGACGCTTCACGGCAGCAGCCAGCTTGCGCTTGCGCTCAGCGGTCGGCTTTTCGTAGAACTCGCGTGCGCGCAGTTCGGTCAGCAGACCGGTCTTCTCGATGGTGCGCTTGAAGCGACGCATTGCAACTTCGAACGGCTCGTTCTCTTTAACGCGAATAGTGGTCATGTAAATTCAAACCAAAAAGGTTAGGTTGGATTAGCAAAGAAAGCGATTGTAGCAGTACTGGCATCCGATTGGAAGGCCAAACGTGGCATTTTTTCCACCCCTTCCGTAAAAAAAGGATAAAAATCAGTCACTTATCACAGTCAAGATGATGCTCTGCCTGAAGTCAAGGGTGAACCGCAAGAAAAGCCCGCTCACACCGCCGAACCGGCCGCCACGCCTGAGGCCCAGGCCCATTGGAAGTTGTAGCCGCCCAGCCAGCCGGTGACATCCATGGCCTCGCCGATGAAGTGCAGGCCGGGCACTTTATTGACCATCATGCTCTGTTGCGACAGTTCACGGGTATCCACCCCGCCCAGGGTTACCTCGGCCTTGCGATAGCCTTCCGAACCACTGGGGACGATGACCCAGCGGTTCAGCGAATCGCCCAGCTTCTTCAGGGACTTGTCGGGCAGGTCGGCAATGCGCGCGCCGGCATCGAAGCCGTTGATCTTGAGCCAGCCTTCGGCCAGCCGGTTGGGGAGCCATTGCGCGAGGATATTGCCGAGGTTCTTCTTGATCGTGCCCTTGCCTTCGATCAAGGTCTCGGCCACGTCCAGTTGGGGCAAGAGGTTCAGGGTCAGGGGCGCGCCCGGCTTCCAGAAGCTGGAAATCTGCAGGATGGCCGGACCGGAAAGGCCTCGGTGGGTGAACAACAGGTCCTCCAGGAAATACCCGCGCTCCTTCTTCACGCCGGTCTCCACTTCCACCTCCAGCGCGATGCCGGCCAGTTCCACCAGCGATTGCCAGCCCTTGCCGTCGAAGGTCAGCGGCACCAGCCCGGGGCGTGGCTCGATAAGCTTGAGGTCGAACTGCTTCGCGATGCGGTAGGCGAAATCGGTCGCGCCGATCTTGGGAATGGACAGCCCGCCGGTGGCAATCACCAGGCTACTGGCCCGGATCTCGCCGGCAGAGGTGGCGATGCGGAAGAACTCGCCGCTCTTGCCCACCTCCTGCACCGCGCAGGGCATGCGCCAGCTGACATTGCCCAGGTCGCACTCGGCCTTGAGCATGGCGATGATGTCCTCGGCGGAATCGTCGCAGAACAGTTGGCCCTTGTGCTTCTCGTGAAAGCCGATGCGATAGCGCTTGACCAGTCCGATGAAGTCCTGCGGCGTATAGCGCGACAGGGCGCTGCGGCAGAAATGCGGATTCTGCGACAGGTAATTCTGCGGGCCGGCGCCGACATTGGTGAAATTGCAGCGGCCACCGCCGGAGATGCGGATCTTCTCGGCCAGCTTGCCGGCATGATCGATCAGCACCACGCGGCGGCCACGCTGGCCGGCGACCGCGGCACACATCATTCCGGCCGCGCCAGCACCGATCACGGCGACATCAAATTGATTGGGGGAATTGCTCATGCAGGCTCCGGCACGCCGCTCGGTGCAGGCCGAGGTCGCTTGAAAAAGCATGATTGTCGGCGATCCTGCCCCCTCAAGACAAGTCGGCGCCCATAAAAGACAAGGGACCGGCATCTCGCGACACCGGCCCCCGGCCTTCTTGCCTACCGCCCTCCCCTGCGCTCTGCAATCGCCCGGGAGGATGGAATTCCCTCAACAACGCGCAATGCCTGATCAATTACTGGAAGTACGGCGGCGGCTCCACTCCCATCCACAATTCGGAGGACAGGCGCATCATGTCATTGAGCGATCCGCGCTGGGCAAACATCTGGCGCAACCAGCCCGCATCCGACAGACGGTCGTGCGCGATGCGGCGCAGGCGCAGGATGGTCTGGCGCTCCGCCTCGTTCTGCACATATGGCTCCAGCAGCTGCAGTTGCTGCAGCAGGTGTTCGTAGATGGGCAGCTTGCGCGATTGCGAGGGGCTTGCGCCATGCAGTGCCAGCATGCCATTGAGGCCGAAGCGGCTAGCCTCGAAGCGGTTGAACTGGTACAACAGGTAGAAATCGTCAGCGATCTCGAAGGGCCGCTCGGTCAGTATCCAGCGCGCCAGCAACTGCGCATACGCACCCAGGTGCGCGGCGTGCTCGATGGTCAGCGGCGTGTCGCAGACGCGGATTTCCACGGTGCCATATTCGGGCTTGGGACGGATGTCCCAGTAAAAGTCCTTCATGCTGGCGATGATGCCCATCTGCAGCAGCTCATCGTAGTAGGTCTCGAACTCGCCCCACTTCGTGTGGACCGGCGCCGTGCCCGACAGCGGGAAGGCGCGCACCACGTTGCTGCGCGAGGAATCGAACTTGGTATCGGCCCCCTGGTAGAAGGGCGACGCCGCCGACAGCGCGATGAAGTGCGGCACGTAGCGCGAGAAGGCATGGGTGAGATAGAGCGCATCATCGCCATTGGCCACGCCGATATGGATGTGCTGCCCGAAGACCGTGAAGGTCTTGGCCAGGTAGCCGTATTTCTCGTGCAGGTAGTGGAAGCGCTCGCTGGGCGTGATGCGCTGTTCGTTCCAGTGCTGGAAGGGATGCGCACCGCCGCCGGAGACGTCGATGTTGAGATACTGCGCGCCATTGTTCAAGGCGCCGCGCAAGCCCTTCAGTTCTTCGATCAGCTCGTCGACACGGGTATGGATGCCCGAATTGAGCTCGATCATCCCCTGTGTCATTTCCAGCTTGATCTGCTTTTGCAGGTCACGCGGCTCGATCCAGTTCAGCAGGTCGACCGCGTCGCTGGCCAGGTTGTAGTTGCGGCGATTAACCAGTTGCAGCTCCAGTTCTATGCCCATGGTGTAGGGCGTCGAGGAGCCGAACGGCAGGATGCCGGCGCTGCCCTGCGTGCCGGCAACATGGGCCTCGTGGGCTCCACGGGCCGGGTGTGCAGCAGCGTCAGGCGTTTCGTTGATATTGCGGATCAATGTGTCGGTATTCATTCGCGTCCACTCTCTCCAGATTTGATCAGCGCAAACTGCGTGGCCACCGGCCCCAGGAATTCCAGGACCACCATGCTGCCCGCCAGCAGCGGCAAGACGTTCGCCGTCGTGTGCGGATACAGCGAGGACACGGTCTGCATCAGGCCGACGCCGACTTCGGTCATGGGCAAGGTGCCCAGCGTGAGCAAGCCGGCCTGGCGCCAGTTCATGCGTGCAAAGCGCGCAAACAGGAAAATGCCCAGGCCCATCGCCAGAAAGCGCGCGGCGATCAGGATCAGCACCGAGAAACCGAGCAACCCCAGGTCCGACAGTTTCATCGACGCGCCCACGGTGACGAAGAGCATCACCACGAACAGCTCATTGGCCACACCGAACTCCAGCTCCATCAGATCGAACTGGCGATCCAGGTTCTTGGAGAGAATGGCGAAGATCAGCATCGACAACATCACCGGCAGGTGCAGCGCATGCGCCACGCCGATGGCCAGCGCGATCACCGAGATCACCAGCACGAACTGCGAGCTGCTCTCGCGGCCCAGCAGGCGTGCCAGCGGCATCATCAGCCAGTAGGTGAGATAGGCCAGGATGGCCGA
>JAFAMT010000107.1 GCA_019233085.1 Herbaspirillum sp. | reverse complement strand
GGCGGTTCCGAGGCGGTGGAGGCCGCGCTGAAGCTGGCGCGCCAGTATCACGTCGAGGTGGGGCAGCCGCAGCGTCGCCATGTGATCGCCCGGCGCCAGAGCTACCACGGCAACACCCTGGGTGCGCTGGCCATCGGCGGCAATGCCTGGCGCCGCGAGATGTTCCTGCCCCTGCTGATCGAGGCCCATCACGTCGCGCCGTGCTATGCCTATCGCGACCGCGCCGAGGGTGAAAGCGATGCGCAGTACGTGCAGCGCCTGGCCGATGAGCTGGAGCAGAAGATCATCGACCTGGGCGCGGACCAGGTCGCAGCCTTCGTGGCCGAGACCGTGGTCGGTGCCACGGCCGGGGCAGTGCCGCCGGTGGCGGACTACTTCCGCAAGATCCGTGCGGTATGCGACAAGTACGGCGTCCTGCTGATCCTGGATGAAGTCATGTCCGGCATGGGGCGTACCGGCTACCTGTTCGCCTGCGAAGAGGACGATGTCGTGCCCGACATCGTGGCCATCGCCAAGGGGCTGGGTGCGGGCTACCAACCCATCGGCGCCATGCTGTGCAGCGACCGCATCTACGACGCGGTGCTGCAGGGTTCCGGCTTCTTCCAGCATGGCCACACCTATATCGGCCATGCCACCGCCTGCGCCGCCGCCGTGGCGGTGCAGAAGACCATCCAGGAAGAGGGCCTGCTGGAAAACGTGCGCCAGCGCGGCGAACAATTGCGCGCGGAGTTGCGCCAGGCCTTCGGCGCTCACGCCAACGTGGGTGACATCCGTGGTCGGGGCCTCTTCGTCGGCGTCGAGCTGGTAGCTGACCGGGCCAGCAAGGCGCCGCTCGATCCGGCCCGGCGCACGCATGCCAGGATCAAGTCCGAAGCCATGCAGCGTGGCCTGCTGGTGTACCCGATGGGAGGCACCATCGATGGTCGCCGGGGCGACCATGTCCTGCTGGCACCGCCATTCATTGCCACGCCGGCCGATATCAGCGAGATCGTGCAGCGGCTTGGTGAAGCCGTGACGGCGGCCCTGGCCTGAGCACCGGGATACTGCATTTTCCAAGGAGGGTTCAACGATGAAGCACCTAGTCAAGCTGGCCGCACCGGCCGCACTGCTGTCCATGATGTTGTGTGTTCTGCCGTCGTCGGCCTATGCGGCCGATGCCGCGCTGGGCCCGACGCTGCAAAAGATCAAGGAGGCCAACCTGATCGCCATCGGCCATCGCACCAGTTCCATTCCGTTTTCGTACTACGATGAAAACCAGCAGGTGATCGGTTATTCGCAGGACCTGTGCAACAAGGTCATTGATGCCGTGAAGGCCAGGATAGGCGCGCCCAAGCTGGAGGTACGCATGGTCCCCGTGACCTCGCAGAACCGCACGCCCTTGCTGCAGAACGGCACCATCGACCTGGAGTGCGGCGTGACCAGCAACCTGAAGAACCGCTGGCAGCAGGTCTCGTTTGCCACCAACTTCTTCGTGGCCAGCAGTCGCATCCTGACCCGGCGCAACAGTGGCATCAAGGACTTCCCCGACCTGGCCGGCAAGGCCGTGGTGACCAATGCCGGCACCAGCTCCGAACAGCTGCTGCGCAACCTCAACGAGCATCGCAAGATGAACATGCAGATCCAGAGCGCCAAGGATTACGGCGAGGCCTTCCTGATCCTGCAATCGGGACGGGTGGCGGCCTATGTGATGGATGACGTGCTGCTGGCTGGCGCGCGCACCACGGCGCAAAAGCCCGACGACTGGGTCCTGACCGGCAACCCCTTCGGGGCCGAACCCTATGCCTTCATGGTGCGCAAGGACGATGCACCGTTCAAGCAGCTGGTGGACCAGACCCTCACGGGCCTGATGAAGAGCGGCGAGATCCGGAAGATGTATGCGAAATGGTTTACCTTCCCGATTCCACCCAAGAACGTGAGTTTCAATTTCCCGATGTCGGAGACGGTCACCCAGCTCTACGCCGCACCCAGCGACAAGCCCATGGACTGAACTTCGCCACACCCTACTGACCAGGAGATCCGCATGAGCCAACCCCAGCGCCTGCCCGCCATCGCACGCGAGCAAATGACACCCGAGCAGAGCGCCATGCTCGATGCCATCCTGGCCGGGCCGCGCAAGAACCTCAATGGACCTTTCGTGGCCTGGATCCACAGTCCAGTGCTGGGCGAGCTGGCGCAGCGGCTGGGGGCGTTCTGCCGTTACGACACCGGCCTGTCGCTGCACCTGTCGGAACTGGCCATCCTGGCCACGGCGCAGGCCTGGCAGTCGCAGGCGGAGTGGCATATCCACCTGCCCATTGCGGTGCAGGCCGGCCTGGCGCCGGAAGTGGCCGAGCAGATCCGCCGCGGCGAGGAGCCGGATTTCCGGCACCAGGACGAGCGCATCGTCTGGGACTTCGCCCGCGAGCTGTATCGCCACAAGCGGGTCTCCGATGCCACCTACCGGGCGGCCTGCGAGCGCTTCGGCCTGCAGGTGGTGGTCAACCTGGTGGGCCTGCTGGGTTACTACGCGCTGGTGGCGATGACCTTGAATACCTTCGGCATGCGCGCCGAAGGGCAGGGCGAGGGCGATCTGCCCTTCGCCGAACCTGCCCCCACACCCTGAAACCGCCCTGGAGACGACGATGGCATACCAATGGCAGTGGTCGGTGTTCCTGCAGGCGCCCAGCGCCGGCCAGACCTACCTGGACTGGCTGCTCTCGGGGCTGGGCGTGACGGTTGCGCTGGGGCTGTCGGCCTGGTTGCTGGCCTTGCTGCTGGGCGTCGCGCTCGGCGTCATGCGCACCCTGCCCAACCGGCTGATCTCGGGCCTGGCGGCCTGTTACGTGGAGTTGTTCCGCAACGTGCCGTTGCTGGTGCAGATCTTCATCTGGTATTTCGCCATGCCCGAACTGCTGCCGGGGGGAGAGACCATCAAGGCCCTCCCGCCGATGTTGCAGCAGTTCCTCATGGCCATGTTGTGCCTGGGCATGTTCACGGCGGCGCGCGTGTGCGAGCAGGTGCGCTCCGGCATCGAGTCGCTGCCGCGCGGCCAGCGCGGCGCCGGCCTGGCGCTGGGGCTCACGCTGGCGCAGACCTATCGGTATGTGCTGCTGCCCATGGCCATGCGTGTGGTCCTGCCACCCTTGACCTCGGAGTTCCTGAACATCTTCAAGAATTCGGCGGTGGCCTCTACCATCGGCCTGCTGGAGCTGGCCGCACAAGGGCGGCAGCTGGTGGACTACACAGCGCAACCGTATGAGGCCTTCATCGCCGTCACGCTGGCCTACATGCTCATCAACATCAGCGTCATGAGTCTCATGCGCGTACTGGAACACAGGACCAGCCTGCCCGGCCTGGTCGGGAAGTGAGGAAGCGCCATGGCCTATGAATTCGATTTCAGCGCCGTCACGCCGGCGGCCATGCGGGTGCTGGGCGAGGGCATGCTGGTGTCGCTCAGGATCACGCTGGTGGCGATCGTCTTCGGCATTGTCTGGGGCACGCTGCTGGCCATGATGCGGCTTTCGCGGCAGGCGCCGCTGCGCTGGTTTGCGGCGGGCTACGTGAACCTGTTCCGCTCCATCCCGCTGGTGATGGTATTGCTGTGGTTCTTCCTGATCGTGCCGCAACTGCTGCAAAAGATCTTCGGTCTGTCACCGGCCAACGACCTGCGCATGACCTCGGCGCTGGTGGCCTTTGCGCTCTTCGAAGCGGCCTATTATGCCGAGATCATCCGCGCCGGCATCAATAGCGTCCCGCGCGGCCAGATGGCGGCGGCCTATGCGCTGGGGCTGACCTATCCGCAGGCCATGGGCATGGTGGTGCTGCCGCAAGCGTTTCGCAACATGGTGCCGCTACTGCTCACGCAGGGCATCGTGCTGTTCCAGGATACCTCGCTGGTCTATGTGAGCGCGCTGGCCGATTTCTTCGGCCGCGCCTACAGCATCGGCGAGCGCAACGGCCGCATCATCGAACTGCTCTTCGTAGCCGGGGCGACCTACTTCGTGCTGTGTTTTTCCATGTCGCTGATGGTGCGGCGTTATCGCCGGCGGGTGGCCAGGTGAGGTGCCGCGCCCTGTTCAGGCGGGACGCCGCGCACCGTTGACGGCCAGATAGATGGCATACAGCGACGTGGTCGCGGTGATGAAGAGGCGATTCAGGCGCGGCCCGCCGAAGCAGACGTTGGACACCACTTCCGGCACCAGGGTCTTGCCCAGCAGCGCGCCATCGGCGGCATAGCAGTGCACGCCGTCGCCGGCGCTGGTCCAGACATTGCCGCGCTCGTCCAGGCGGAAACCGTCGGCCAGTCCCGGCGAGACGATCGCAAAGACCTCCCCGCCGGACAGCGTGCGACCGTCGATCACATCGAAGACGCGGATGTGATGCGGCCCGTTGGCGCGATGGGTACGGCCGGTGTCGGCGATATAGAGGCGGCTCTCGTCGGGCGAAAAGGCCAGGCCATTGGGGCGCTCGAAGTCGCTGCTGACCAGTTCCAGCTCGCCACTCTGGCCGTCGAGGCGATAGACGTGGCAACCGCCGATCTCGCTGTCGGCCTTGTAGCCTTCGTAATCGCTGTCGATGCCGTAGGACGGGTCGGTGAACCAGATCGACCCGTCCGACTTTACCACCACGTCATTGGGCGAGTTCAGGCGCTTGCCCTGCCAGTGCGAAGCCAGCACCGTGCGGCTGCCGTCGTGTTCGGTACGCACCACGGCGCGCGCCCCATGCAGGCAGCTGACGATGCGCCCCTCGCGGTCCAGGGTGTTGCCATTGTTGAAACCCGAGGGCTGACGGAATACGCCGCTACCCGCGCCTTCGGACCAGCGCAACAGGCGATTGTTGGGGATATCGCTCCAGACCAGTTCGTCGGTGGCGGGCAGGTAGACTGGCCCCTCGGTCCAGCGGCTGCCGGTATGCAGGCAATCCAGGCGCGTGCTGGGGATCACCAGCGCGGCAAAGCGCGGGTCGATGGTCAGCAACGGGGATGCGGCGGGCAGGGCAGGGGTGGACGGGGTGGCGCTCATGGGGTCTCCTTGATCGATGTCATCGGTCGGGCACTGACGGTACCTTATCATGCGGGCGGCGACGGGCTTGCTGGGGAGCATGATACCTTGTTGCGCCGCCACAGCGCGCAGCGGGCGTCTGACCGAAGCTGCCGGCACTTTTGACGCATATCAAGGCGGCCCGGCAGTCAAGCCGCTATCCTGCAAACTCCACTCAATACCAGCTCGCCCGGTGGGCTCGCGGCCCAGCGCATGTGCGCGCCGCGTCAGTCCGGCGCGGCGGCCGGCCAGGAGCATCGCATGCAAGTCGTCCATCCGTCCATCCTGCATCCTTCCGCCAGTCTCGTCGGCATGAACAAGAGCGTGCTGCGCAAAATGGATCAGCGTGGCCCGCGTTATACGTCCTATCCCACCGCGGATCGCTTCACCAGCGATTTCGCGGTCACCGACTACCTGCATGCGGTATCCGACCGTCGCAGCATGAGCGCCTGGCGCGCCTTGTCGCTGTACCTGCATATCCCGTTCTGCGACACCATCTGCTATTACTGCGCCTGCAACAAGATCGTGACCAAGAACCGCTCCAAGGCGGCGCTGTACCTGAGCTATCTCAAGCGCGAGATCAGCATGCAGGGTTCGCTGTTCTCCGGCATGAACCAGGTCGAGCAGCTGCACTTCGGTGGCGGCACTCCGACCTACCTGTCGGATGAACAGATGGGTGACCTGATGGATCACATCCGCCGCAGCTTCACGCTGGCGCCCGATCATGTGGGCGAGTACTCCATCGAGATCGACCCGCGCACCGTCTCGGTGCAGCGTGTGCACAAGCTGCGCGAGCAGGGCTTCAACCGCATCAGCCTGGGCGTGCAGGACTTCGATGCCGAGGTCCAGCTGGCCGTGAACCGCGTGCAATCCGAGGAGCAGACGCTGGAGATCATCCGCGCCGCGCGGGAGGCCGGTTTCCGCTCGGTGAGCGTGGACCTGATCTACGGCCTGCCCAAGCAGAACGTGATGTCGATGTCGCGCACGCTGGCCAAGGTGGTGGCGGCCAGCCCCGACCGCATCGCGGTCTATAACTATGCGCACATGCCGCAGCTGTTCAAGACCCAGCGCCAGATCAGGGAAGAAGACCTGCCCAGCGCCGACAGCAAGCTGGACATGCTGTCGCTGTGCATCCGCCACCTGACGGCGGCCGGTTACGTCTACATCGGCATGGATCACTTCGCCAAGCCCACCGACGACCTGGCCATCGCCCAGCAGCAGGGGCGCCTGCACCGCAATTTCCAGGGTTATTCCACCCATTCGGAGACCGACCTGGTGGCCTGCGGCGTCTCGGCCATCAGCGCCGTGGGCGGCAGCTACAGCCAGAACGAGAAGACCCTGGACGGCTACTACGCCCGCCTGGAAAACGCCACCCTGCCCATTGCCCGTGGCATCCAGCTGGGCATGGACGATGTGTTGCGTCGCCTGATCATCCAGCGGCTGATGTGCAATTTCGAGTTGTCGATCAATTCGCTGGAGATTGCCTATCCCATCGTCTTCCGCGAATACTTCGCCGCCGAGATGGACAAGCTCAGGCAACTGGAAGAAGACGGACTCATCAAGATCGAGCCGGAGTGGATCACCGTGGAGCCCAAGGGGCGTCTGCTGATCCGCAATATCTGCATGGTCTTCGACCGCTACCTGAACCAGGAACGCGACAAGGCCGCCAGTGAGAACAAGGATGCCCCACAGCGTTATTCGCAGACGGTCTGAGCGGGGCTGAGTTGAACCTGCTACCGATCTTCCTGGTGGGCCTGATGGGTAGCGTCCATTGCATCGGCATGTGCGGCGGCATCGTCGGCGCACTCAGTTCGGCCGGCCCGGCGCCGGCTGCGAGGCTGCGCAACGCCGTGCCAGGCATGTCGATGGCCTCGCCATCGCGCCAAGGTACTGCGCGCTTGCAACGCATCATTCCCATTCAGATCGAGAACAGTGCCCAGGTCCATGCCTTCGCGCAGGACCTGGGACGGGTGCTCTGCTACAACGCAGGACGATTGTCCAGCTACGCGCTGGCCGGCGCCCTGGCCGGCGGTATTGCCGCAGGAATGCTGCGCGGTGCTGACGTGCTGGGCTGGCTGGCGCCGGCGCAGCGCGTGGCCTATGCCATGACCAATATCGTGCTGGTGCTGCTGGGGCTGTACCTGACGCAATGGTGGAACGGCATGGCGCGCATGGAAACATTGGGGAGCGGCCTGTGGGCTAGGTTGCGTCCGCTGGCCGTTCGTCTTGTACCGGTGGATACGCCGGCCAAGGCCTTGCTGCTGGGCAGCCTGTGGGGATGGCTGCCATGCGGCATGGTCTACAGCGCCTTGCTGACGGCCCTGATGTCAGGGACGGCGGCCCACGGTGCGCTGACCATGCTGGCCTTCGGCACCGGCACCTTGCCGGTATTGCTGGCAGCCGGCCTGTCGGGCGCTCGCTTGCGCCAGCTGGCTGCGCGACCGCTGGTGCGGCGCATGGCCGGCCTGGTGGTATTGGCCTTTGGCCTGCTTGGATTGCTGCGCGCCGCCGAATTCGGCGGCCTGGGCATTGCACACGGCTGGCTCGACGTGTTCTGCGTCGGCCCGGCCCATGGAGGTTAGACATGAATGGCGAAGGGAGCGGGGAGGGGACCCCGTGTTTCCATTGTGGCCAGCTAGTGTTGCCGGGAGAGGTTTTTCACCTGGACATCGGCGGCCTTGAGCGTGACCTGTGCTGTGTCGGTTGCCAGAGCGTGGCACGACTGATTGTCGAGAGCGGTTGCGAGGATTTCTATCTGCGTCGTACCGTGCCGTCGGCCCGGGTCGATCCTGAGCAATTGCTGCCGCCGGAACTGGCGCTGGTCGACCAGGCCGAGCTGCAGCGTGGGCGTGATGCTGCCAATCCGCACGATCTCGCCGAGGAATTGGTGCTGTCCGTGGATGGCCTGCGCTGCTCGGCCTGCGTGTGGCTGATCGAGCGCTACCTGGCCCGCCTGCCGGGCATGCAGCTGGCCGAGATGAACGTGAGCACCGGATGCCTGCATATCCGCCGCGATCCGTCCCGCTGTCCGACCTCCACCATCCTCAAGGGCCTGCGTGGCCTGGGCTACACTGCCTATTCCTTCGATCCGCTGCGCCAGGGCGAGCAGGCGCGCCGCGCTTCGCGCCGCCTGTTCCGGCAATTGTTCATCGCCGGGCTGTCGATGATGCAGGTGATGATGTATGCGGTGCCGGCCTATCTGACCCACGAGGGCGTCGATCCCGACATGATGGCGCTGATGCGCTGGGCCAGCCTGTTTCTGACCATCCCCGCCGTATGCTACTCGGCCCTGCCATTCTTCAGCGGCGCCTGGGCCGGATTGCGTGCGCGCTCGCCGGGCATGGACTTGCCGGTGGCCATCGGCATCGCCGCCGCCTTCATGGCCAGTGCCGTAGCCACCTGGCGCGGCGAGGGCGAGATCTGGTTCGACAGCGTGAGCATGTTCATCTTCCTGCTGCTGGGTAGCCGCTACCTGGAGGCGGCCGCGCGTCGCAAGTCGGCTGCGGCGCTGGAGCGCATGCACCAGGCCTTTCCGGCTTCCGCGCTGCTGGTGCCGGGATATCCGGCGCGCCGTGAGACCACCCTGGTGGCGGCCTCGCAATTGCAGGTGGGAGATGTGATCCTGGCGCGCCCCGGCGATACGGTGGCGGCCGATGCCGAATTGCTCGAAGGCGATGCCGAGCTGGACCTGGCCCTGCTATCCGGCGAGAGCCGGCCGCAATCCTTCCAGCCTGGCCAGCAGGCGCCGGGTGGCGCCGTCAATCTCAGCCAGCCGGTCCTGCTGCGGGTGCTGCGTACGACCGGCGACAGCACGCTGGCGGCCATCACCCGTCTGGCCGAGCAGGCCGGGCAGGACAAGCCGGCGCTGGCGCAGTGGGCCGATATCGTGGCCTCGCGCTTCGTGGTGGCGTTGCTGTTGCTGGCAGCTGTCACCTTCCTGGCCTGGCATCTGATCGACCCCGCACGGGCCTGGGAAACCGCCATTGCCGTGCTGGTGGTGTCCTGCCCCTGCGCCCTGTCGCTGGCCACGCCTTCGGCGCTGGCGGCCGCGACCGATCGCCTGCTGCGCGAAGGCACGCTGGTGGTGCGCGGCAACGTGCTGGAAACCCTGCGTCGCGCCGATACCATCGTCTTCGACAAGACCGGCACCCTGACCCAGGGGCGTCCGCAACTGGTGGCCTTGTGGAGCATCGGTGCGCAAGACCGGGCGCTGGCCCTGGCCGCCGCCATGGAGCGTGGCAGCCTGCATCCGCTGGCCAAGGCATTGGTGGAAGAAGCCGACCGCCGCGACATCCACGCCATCGAGGTGACGCAACTGGAATCGGTCACGGGCGCCGGCATGCAATGCCAGGTCGATGGGGTGGTTCATCGCATCGGCTCGAAGCAGTTTGTTGCGCAGCTATGTGAGCAGCCGCTGCCCTCGATCTTCCGCCAGGACACCGTCCTGGGTGCTAGTGCGGTCTACCTGGGCAGCGCCCATGGCTGGCTGGCACGCCTGGACCTGGCCGATGCCTTGCGTCCGGATGCGGTGGCCACCGTGGCTGCCTTCCGCGCGCTGGGCCTGCGTACCGTGCTGCTCAGTGGCGACCAGCCCGAGGTTTGCGCCGATGTGGCCGCGCAGGCCGGCATCACCGAGGTGATCGCCGGCTGCACGCCGCAACGCAAGCTCGACTACGTGCACGGCTTGCAGCAGGGCGGGGCGGTGGTGGCCATTGTCGGCGATGGCATCAACGATGCGGCCATGCTGCGTACCGGTGACGTCTCCTTTGCCATGGGCAAGGGCGCGGCGCTGGCGCAGGTCAGTGCCGATGCGGTGATCATGAGCGATCGCCTGCAGGCGGTGGCCGGTTGCGCGCGCATGGCCCAGCGCACCATGCGCATCGTGCGGCAGAACCTGGCGT
>JAFAMT010000033.1 GCA_019233085.1 Herbaspirillum sp. | reverse complement strand
GCAGCAGCGTACCGGCCAGCGCCAACAGCGTCGGCAAGGCCGGTGCGGCGCCGTTGAAGAGGACCGAGCGCAACCTGCGGGGCGTCCAGCGAGCCGGCCCGGCTTCGGCGGGAGCAGTGATGGAAGTCATGGCACCGTCCTGCAAGTGGGGGATCAGACCTGGCCGACCACACCGGCCACCAGGTAATTCATCTTCTCCAGTACCACGTCGGTCTGGACCTGGGTGGTGCCGGCCGGGATCACGGTATTGCCCTTGTTGTCCTTGATCGGGCCCTTGAAGATCTGGAACTTGCCGGCCAGCATCTGGGCCTTGATCTCATCGGCCTTCTTCTTGGCCGGGGCGCTCACGGCTGCGCCATAGGGCGACATCCTGACGAATTCATCCTTCAGCCCGCCGCGCAGGAAGTTGATCATGGGCTTGCCTTCCAGCGTGGCCTTGACGATCTCGGTGTAGGGCGTGGCCCAGTTCCACTCGGCGCCGGTGAGGTAGCCCTTGGGCGCCAGCGCGGCCTGGCTGGCGTGGTAGCCGGTGGTCATGATGCCGCGCTTCTCGGCAGTCTCGACGATCACCTTGGGGCCATCGACGTGGCAGGTGATGACGTCGCAACCCTGGTCGATGAGGCTGTTGGCGGCTTCGGCTTCCTTCACCGGCAGCGACCAGTCACCGGTGAAGATGACATGACAGGTGATGGCCGGATCGACCGATTGCGCGCCCAGGGTAAAAGCGTTGATGTTGCGCAGCACCTGCGGGATGGGCTTGGCGGCGATGAAGGCCAGCTTCTTGCTCTTGCTCATGTGGCCGGCCACCACGCCAGAGAGGTATTCGCATTCCTCGATGTAGCCGAAGAAGCTGCCCACGTTCATGGGGTGCTTGCCGGCCGTCCACAGGCCGCCACAGTGGGCGATGCGTACCTTGGGATATTTCTCGGCGATCTTCAGGACATGCGGGTCGAAGTAGCCGAAGGAAGTGGGGAAGAGCAGGGTGGCGCCATCCTGCTGGATCATGGCTTCCATGGTCTTTTGCACGGCCACGGTCTCGGGGACTTTCTCTTCCTCGATCACCTTCACGCCGGGCAGCTTCTTGATGATGGCGGCCGCCTGCGCATGCGACTGGTTGTAGCCGAAATCGTCGCGCGCGCCGACGTAGATGAAGCCCACGGTCAGCGGGGTAGCGGCCAGCAGATCCAGCGGCAGGGCGGCGCCCAGGGCGGCGGCTCCGGACAGTTTCAGAAAATCGCGGCGGTTTTTCATGTTGTTGCGCTCCAGTCAGAACGTGGGTGGTTGGGAATGGCAATATCGCTCGGGGTAATTCGCAGTGCCTGCTGTCAACACTAACTACTGGCCGTTCGGACTGAGTAGGCCCTTCAGGGCCGTATCGAAGGCGCGCCTTCGATACGCGGCGTGGCCGCTATTCAGGACGAACGGGAGTCACGGCGCACCCTTTCTCGAAACAATCGTCTTCTTGCATTGCTCAGGACAGCGCCAGCGTGCCCGGCGCCTGCATGCGCGCCGGCTTGCGCACCTCGCGCTGGAAGATTTCCATGGACTGCTTCTTGGCCGCGATGAAGCCCGCCTGCGACAGCGTCTCCACCGTGCGCGGTCGCGCATCCTGGTAATGCAAGATGTCTGCCACGGCGGTGGGGCGCTTGGTCAGCAGCAGGATCTGGTCGGCCAGGTAGACCGCTTCTTCCAGGTCGTGCGACACCAGCACCATCGTGGTGCCGGTCTGCATGAAGACCTGTTGCAGCTTTTCGCGGATGAACAGCGTCATCTCGAAGTCCAGCGCCGAGAAAGGCTCATCCAGGAACAGCACCTCCGGCCCCGGTGCCAGGGCGCGCATGATGGAGGCGGTCTGCTGTTGCCCGCCGGACAGTTCATAGGGGTAGCGCATGAGGTCGAATTTCACATCGAAGGACGCCACCAGTTCATCGACGCGGTGCTTGATCTCGGCCTTGGACTTGCCTTCCAGCTTCAGGGGATAGGCGATGTTGTCGATGGTGCGCAGCCAGGGGAACATGGCATCGCGGTAGTTCTGGAACACGTAGCCGATCTTGGTCTGGGCCAGCGACTTGCCGTCGAACAGGATCTGGCCGGCATCGATGGGGATGAGCCCGGCGATCATGTTGATCAGCGTGGACTTGCCGCAGCCATTGGGGCCGAAGACCGAGACGATCTGCTGCTTGGGGATGTCCAGGTCGAAATTCTCGTACAGCGGCCAGCCGGCGAAATACTTGGTCAGGCCGCGAATGGTGATATGGGTGCCTGGCGGCCCGGGAAGGAAAGGGGTTTCCGGGGGCAGGTCGATCTTGGGACTGATGACGACGCTCATCTTCCGCTCCAGTGGACGATACGTTTTTCGATGATGATGAAGACCACGTTCAGCACGTAACCGAGGGCGCCGGCCGAGAGGATGGCGGCATACATCTCGCGCACGTTCAGGACCTGCTGGGTATCGATGATGCGGTGACCCAGGCCGTTCTCGGAGCCGATGAACATCTCGGCCACGATCACGATCACCAGCGCCATCGAGACCGCGCTGCGCAAGCCCACGAAGGTGGCCTGCAGGCTTTCCCACAGCAGCACGTCGCAAAAGATGCGCCAGCGCGAAGCCCCCATCACCTTGGCCGCCATGACGCGCTGCTTGCGCGCATTGAGCACGCCATAGGCGCTGTTGAAGAGCACGATCAGGAAAGCACCGAAGGCAGCGATGGCGACCTTGTTGATGTCGGAGACACCGAAGATCAGCAGGAACAGCGGGATCAGCGCCGACGACGGTGTGGAGCGGAAGAAGTCGATCAAAAATTCCACGCTACGGTAGGCGCGTTCATTGCTGCCCAACAGCACCCCGATGGGGACACCCAGCACCATGGCGATGACGAAGGCTTC
Source organism: Herbaspirillum sp. (assembly GCA_019233085.1). Taxonomy (GTDB): domain Bacteria; phylum Pseudomonadota; class Gammaproteobacteria; order Burkholderiales; family Burkholderiaceae_D; genus Herbaspirillum. The sequence continues at coordinate 957 of JAFAMT010000033.1, read as the reverse complement.
CAGCGTGCGCACCACCGTGACGCTGAAGTCCATCAGCAACGGCCCCCCGGCCAGGCCCTTGAGCATGGCCATGAGCGTGGCTTCGGGCGGCGGCAGCAGGATCGCCTTGATCCAGCCGGCGCGCACCACCAGATCCCACACCACGAACAGCGCGATGGGGCCGACGATGGGCAAGAGCCGGCCCAGCGCCGGGCGCTTGCGCACAACCGTTGTTGGGGGCGTAGTGGACGCAGTGGCCACCGGCTTGCTGGCTGCCACGGTCACGGAAGGAGCGACGGTATCGTTCATGATGGCCTCAGCCCTTGTAGATCAGGTTGTCGACCACGATGCGTTGCGAGAACACGCCCTTGTCGACGAACAGGTCATAGAACTTCTGGAAGTAGGCGATATCGCTGGGCTTGAACTCGTTGTAGAGCATGTAGGAGGCCAGCGGCACTTCCTTGGTCAGGGCGCCTTCGATGGCGGTATAGCCCTTGAGGTAGGTGCGCGCCTGGTCGGGCTTGCTGCGCACCAGTTCGATGCCACGCGCATAGGCGGCGATGTATTTGCGGGCCAGCTCCGGGTGCTGCTTGATGAAGTCGGTGGTCAGTGCTGCCGCGCCACCATGCCAGGGCGCCATCGGGTCGCCCAGGATGTACTTGGCGATCACGCCGGCTTCCAGCACGCGGGTGCTGTTGCTCATGCGCCCCACGGTGCCGGTGGGCTCCAGCGTATAGGCGGCATCGACCTGGCCGGCCGCCAGCGAGGCCACGTGCTGGCCGATGGGCAGCTCCACCACGGTGGCGCCGGTGGCACCGGCGCGTTCCAGCACGGTCTTGGCCAGCGTGACGTTCTGGATGCCGGGGCCGGAGGCGACCTTCTTGCCCTTGAGGTCGGCGATCGATTTCACCGGGCTGTCCTTGGGCACCAGGAATTCATCGAGCACGTACTTGGCATTGCTGGGATTGGTGGCGAAGA
>JAFAMT010000466.1 GCA_019233085.1 Herbaspirillum sp. | reverse complement strand
CTCAGACCATATTCCTTGGCAAGCCCTCTGGCACTGCCTCCCGCCAGATATTTCTGTACTACTTCCTGCTTGAACTTCACATCGTACTTCGCCATGAAAAACACCCCAAAGGTTGGATTTGTGTCCAACTTTTGGGGTGCAGTTCATGCGGCCGTTTCTACTTGAACGGGGCGATGACGGCGGCCTGATGGATCAGCACTCGCCGCGACGCTCGTGGCCGGGCGGACAGTCGCGGCCACGGTCATGGTCACGATCGTGGTCATGGTCACGATCATGATTCCGCTCGTCGTCATGACGATCATGGCGATGCTCCTCGCGCGGCGGCGGACCATTGCGCCAGCCGCCACGGTCCAGCTCCCAGCCCCGCGGGCCTTCGCGCCAGACCGGCTGGGCATAGACATAGCCGGGGCGCTCACGCAGCCAGTGGCCTTCACGCCAGAAATGGCGGTGGCCATCCCAGTCCCAGAATCCCGGGATCCACACGTAGCCGTAACGCGGCGGCGGCAATACCTCGGCGCGCGGCGGTGGCGGTGCACCGATGTTGATATTGACCGAAACCTGCGCCTGGGCGGCAGGAACCAGGGCAGTCGCCGCAGACACGGCGACGAGGGTGGCGAGTATTATTTTTTTCATGACAACGAGTCCATCAGGGTGATAACTGCGGTCAGACCCCAGCCGGCCCAGTGCGGTTCCGCAGGAAAGCAAGAACCACGGCATGCGGACCGGCGAGGCCGCCAGCGATAAGATCGCTGGCTTGTTCGCGCAGCACGGGGCGTCTTGCCTCATCCCCCCTTGGCATTCTTGAACATGGCCTTGATGCCGCGAATGGCCTGGCGGATACGCGACTCGTTCTCGATCAGGGCAAAGCGCACGTACTCGTCGCCATACTCACCGAAACCTATCCCCGGCGAGACACAAACCTTGGCCTCTTCCAGCAGGATGCGCGAGAACTCCAGCGAACCGAACTGGCGATACGGTTCCGGGATCCTGGCCCAGATATACATGGACGCCTTGGGCACATCGACCATCCAGCCGGCCTCGTGCAAGCCCTTGACCAGCACGTTGCGGCGCCGCTCGTAGTTGGCGCGGATCGTTTCCACGCAGGACTGGTCGCCCTCCAGCGCCGCAATCGCCGCCACCTGCACGGGCGTAAAGCTGCCGTAATCGTGATAGCTCTTGATGCGTGCCAGCGCCGCCACCAGGCGGGCATTGCCGACCATGAAGCCGATCCGCCAGCCAGCCATGTTGTAGCTCTTGGAGAGCGTGAAGAACTCCACCGCCACCTCGCGCGCGCCCGGCACCTGCATGATGGAGGGCGCTTTCCAGCCATCGAAGGTGATGTCGGCATAGGCCAGGTCATGCACCACCAGGATCTGGTGCTCGCGCGCCAGCTTGACCACGCGCTCGAAGAATTCCAGCTCCACGCATTGCGCCGTCGGGTTGGAGGGGAAGCCCAGGATCATCATCTTGGGCTTGGGATAGCTCTCGCGCACCGCGCGTTCGAGCTCGTCGAAGAAATCCACGCCCGGGCTCATGCGCACCGAGCGGATATTGGCGCCGGCAATGACCGCGCCATAGATGTGGATGGGATAGCTGGGATTGGGTACCAGCACGGTATCACCCTTGTCCAGCGTGGCCAGCATCAGGTGCGCCAGGCCTTCCTTGGAACCGATGGTGACGATGGCCTCGCTATCGGGATCGAAGTCCACCTCGTAGCGGCTGCGGTACCAGTGCGCGATGGCACGGCGCAGACGCGGGATGCCCTTGGAGGACGAATAGCCGTGCGTGTCGGGGCGCTGCGCCACCTCCACCAGTTTCTCCACGATATGCGGCGGCGTAGGGCCATCCGGATTGCCCATGGACATGTCGATGATGTCCTCGCCACGACGACGCGCGGCCATCTTCAGCTCGGCGGTGATGTTGAAGACGTAGGGCGGCAGGCGCTCGATGCGCGGGAAGCTGACCGGGAAGGCCTCGGCGGGTGCAACGGGAGAGGAAGCGGAAGAGGAAGCGGAAGAGGAAGCGGAAGAAACGTCGTGCGAGCGCGAGGAATCGCGCGAATCTGCGGATTGCGTCATGAGGGTCTTTCACGTAAGCGCCCGGAACCGTCCGAGCGACGTTGGAACGAATGTTCCGCGAAAGATTCTATGCGCGATCCTTCACCGACACAAGCCTTGCCTAGCACGAATGAAAGTCCTTACGTGCAGCCTCCCGACTAGTCGGTGTCAATCTTTCGCAAACCGTTCGGACTGAGTAGGCCCGTCAGGGCCGTATCGAAGGCGCTCCTTCGATACGCGGCTATGCCGCTACTCAGGTCGAACGGTGAGCGGTGGGCGGTGGGTGGTGGGTGGTAAATCGGCGCCGCCTACTCGTACTTGCGCGCATCCTCGATCACCTTGCCATCATTGGGCAAGCTGCCCGGCGCCACCAGCAAGACCTCGCCGCGCAGCTTGGTGACGTCGCGCAGGCTGCCCGCCAGCGCCCCCACGTCGATGCCGGGATTGGCCGGATCCCCCACTTCGCAATGCAGGGTCATGATGTCGTTGGCCATCTCGCCCGAGACCACCAGGCGCGCGCGCAGCACGTCGCCATGGCGGCGCACCACGTCAGCCACCTGGGAAGGATGCACGAACATGCCGCGTACCTTGGTGGTCTGGTCGGCCCGTCCCATCCAGCCCTTGATGCGGGTATTGGTACGCCCGCAAGGAGACACGCCCTGCACCACCGCCGACAGGTCGCCGGTGCCGAAACGGATCAGCGGATAGTCGGGATTGAAGGAGGTCACCACCACCTCGCCGACCTCGCCCGGGGCGACCGGATCGCCGGTACCGGGACGCACGATCTCCAGGATCAGGGACTCGTCCAGCACCATGCCGGGATGCACCACCCCTTCGCTCATCGTCTCGTAGGCGATATTGCCGATATCGGCCGAGGCATACAGCTGCAGCACCTGTGGCACGCCGTGCGCATGGAACCAGGCGCGCAGCGACGGCGGCAAGGCTTCGGCACTGACCAGCGCACGCTGCACGCTGCTGATGTCGGCGCCCATCTCCAGCGCCTTCTCGATGATGATCTTCAGGAAGGACGGCGTACCCACATAGGCATCCGGTTTCAACGACGCCATGGCATTAACCTGCAATTCGGTCTGGCCGATGCCGGCCGGGATCACGCCACAACCCAGCCGCGCCGCACCGCCCTCGACCATGAAAGCCGCCGGGGTGAAATGGTAGGCGAAGCAGTTCTGCAGCAAATGCCCCGGCTGCAATCCGAGTGCCTTCATCGGGCTGGCGAAGCGCCACCAGTCGGCGCCATGGCCTTCGGGATCGAAGATCGGTCCCGGCGAGACGAAGAGCCGTCGCAAGGAGCGTACCGGCGTGGTATTGAGGCCGCCAAAGGGACTCTCGCGCGTCTGCAAGTCCTTCAGGTCGGACTTGCGCGTCACCGGCAGGCGCGCCAGGTCGCTGCGCGAGCGGATCTCCTGCGCCTCCACGCCCTGCAGGATGCGCGCCCAGCCCGGCGCGGCTTGCGCGCGTGCCACCAGTTGCGGCAGGGCCTGCATCAATTGGTCTTCGCGCTGTCCGGCATCACGCCGCTCCAGCGCATCGAGTTCTGCCAGCACCAGCCTGGGATCAGCCATGATGCCCTCCCCTCAGGCCAGCCAGCGCTTGCGGCGCCGATAGAACTTCATGTCGCGGAAATTCTTGCGCCCGGCAGCCGAGACGCCCAGGTAGAACTCCTTGACGTCCTCGTTATCGGAAAGCTCGCTGGCAGCACCTTCCATGACCACCCGGCCGTTTTCCAGGATGTAGCCGAAGTCGGCATAGCGCAGCGCCACCATGGTGTTCTGCTCGGCCAGCAGGAAGGACACCTTCTCCTTGCAGTTCAGGTCCTTGACGATCTCGAAGATCTCTTCGACGATCTGCGGCGCCAGCCCCATCGAGGGTTCGTCCAGCAGGATCATCGAGGGCTTGGCCATCATGGCGCGGCCAATCGCCGTCATCTGCTGCTCGCCCCCCGAGGTATAGCCGGACTGCGACTTGCGCCGCACCTTCAGGCGCGGGAAATAGTCGTAGATCTTTTCCAGTTCCTGCTTCACCTCGGCGTTGCTGATGCCGCGCGTATAGGCGCCGGTGAGCAGGTTCTCTTCCACGGTCAGGTGGCCGAAGCAGTGCCGCCCTTCCATCACCTGGATCACGCCACGCCTGACCAGGTCGTTGGGCGTCATGCGGTCCACCCGCTCGCCACGGAATTCGATGCTGCCCTTGGTCACGTCGCCGCGCTCGGCATGCAGCAGGTTGGAGATGGCCTTGAGCGTCGTGCTCTTGCCGGCGCCATTGGCGCCCAGCAGCGCCACGATCTTGCCCTCGGGCACATCCAGCGAGACGCCCTTCAGGACCAGGATGACGTGGTCGTAGATGACTTCGATATTGTTG
>JAFAMT010000425.1 GCA_019233085.1 Herbaspirillum sp. | reverse complement strand
TGCGCGCCGGCATGCTTCACACCAAGATCAACGGCCGTCGATCTGGGCCTGGGTGTAGAAGCCATCGTCGACCAGGACCTTGACGTTTTCCTTGGTCAGCAGGATGGGTTTCAACAGCAGGCTGTCGACCTTCTTGAAGCCGTTGTCGTACTGGGCGTTGTAGGTCGGCTTCTCGTTGCGGGCCAGTTGCACCGACAGGTTGGCGGCTTCGGAGGCGATCTGCTTCAGGGGCTTGTAGACGGTCATGGTCTGGGTGCCGGCCACGACGCGCTTGACCGCTGCCAGGTCGGCATCCTGGCCCGAGACCGGCACCTTGCCGGCGAGCTTCTGGGCTGCCAGCGCCTGGATGGCGCCACCGGCGGTGCCGTCATTGGAGGCCACGATGGCATCGATCTTGTTGTTGTTGGCCGTGAGCGCATTCTCGACGATGGACAGGGCTTCGGTCGGGTTCCATTCCTTGACCCATTGCTGGCCGACGATCTTGATGTCGCCCTTGTCGATGTAGGGCTTCAAGGCCTTCATCTGGCCTTCGCGGAACATCTTGGCGTTGTTGTCGGTGGGCGAGCCGCCCAGGAGGAAGAAGTTGCCCTTGTTCTTGACCTTCAGGATGCCTTCGGCCTGCATTTCACCGACCTTCTCGTTGTCGAAGGAGATGTAGGCGTCGACGTCGGCGTTGAGGATCAGGCGGTCATAGGACAGCACCTTGATGCCGGCCTTCTTGGCTTCCTTGATGGTGTTGGTCAGCACGGTGGCATTGAAGGGGACGATCACGATCACGTCCACGCCACGCGAGATCAGGTTCTCGATCTGGGAGATCTGGCGCTGCTCGCTGGCATCAGCCGACTGCACATAGACCTTGGCACCCAGCTTCTCGGCCGCGGCGGTGAAGAAATCGCGGTCGCGCGCCCAGCGTTCCACGCGCAGGTCATCGATGGAAAAGCCGATCTTGGGATTCTTGGCGTCGGCCATCGCGCTCGTGGCCACCATCGACAGGGTGGTCACGGCCATCAGGGCCAACACGGTTTTCTTCAGCATTGCCTTCATAGTCCAGTCTCCGATTTGAATTGGAATGATTATGTTTTTTGAAGCGGCGCAGCCCGGTGGAAGTGGGCCTGTGTCCAGGTCCGGCGGCCTGCCGCGCCGCCTGGGACGGCGACTGGCCGGGGATGACCGCGCCGAGGGATGATGCGAGGGGGATACTAGCGCCGGGCCAATCACATCTACAATTACGAAATTCACCAAGTGGCTTAGTGATTCTTTTTGTTGCAGGAGCACATAACAGTCATTTTGACGGGGGCTCGCTACAATCCGTCACTCGGCCAGACATCCAGAGAACAATGACCAGGGCGCATCCAGGCAGCCCCGGCGGACCAGGAGACCTAACGTGGCAAAAGTGCCAGCGGTGCATAGGATTGCGTTGCTGTTCAACGGCAACAAGATCTTCGACCGGGAAATCATTTCCGGCATCGGCGAATACATCAGCAGCACCCGCGCGTCCTGGGACCTGTACCTGGAAGAGGATTTCCGTTGCCGCCCGCAAGGCATAGAGCGCTGGGCCGGCCACGGCATCATTGCCGACTTCGATGACCCGGTGACCACGGCCGCGTTGAAGGACGTGCAGCTGCCGGTGGTGGCCATCGGCGGGTCCTATGCCGACCCTGCCCAGTACCCGGCCAACCGCCCCTACGTGGCCACCGACAACGTCAAGATGGTCAAGCTGGCCTATGACCACCTGATCGAGGCCGGCCTGCAGCATTTTGCCCTGTTCAGCCTGCCCGAGTCCGACAGCAACCGCTGGGCGCAGGAGCGCGAGCGCATCTTCACCGGCCTGACCGAAGCCGATGGCATCACCGGCCATATCTATCGCGGCGTGGGCACCAGCGCGCAATCCTGGGACACCGCCGTGGAGCAGCAGATCGCCTGGATCCGCAGCCTGCCCAAGCCGGTGGGCATCATCGCCGTCACCGACGCCCGCGCGCGGCAGCTGCTGCAGGCCTGCCTGTTCGCCGGCATCGCGGTGCCAGAGCAGGTGGCCCTGATCGGTATCGACAACGATCCGCTGGCGCGGGTGTTGACGCGCATCCCGCTGAGCTCGGTGATCCAGGGCAGCGTCGAGATGGGCCGCACCGCCGCCCACCTGTTGCACCAGATGCTGCATGGCGCACGCTTTCCGGATACCCGCATCCTGGTGCCGCCGGTGGGCATCAACGTGCTGGCCTCCAGCCGCCACGAGGTGCGCAACCACCCGCATGTGATGCAGGCGCTGCACTTCATCCGCCAGTACGCCTGCCAGGGCATCAAGACCGACCAGGTGGCCGATTACGTGGGCATCTCGCGCTCTTCGCTGGAGTGGTATTTCCGGCGCGAGCTGGGCCGCAGCGTCCATGACGAGATCCTGCGCTTCAAGCTCGATGCCGCCAAGCGGCTGCTGGAGCAGGCCGGCAGCCATGCCGCCGAGATTGCCATCAGCTGTGGTTTTACCTCGGTGCAATACATGCACGCCGTCTTCAAGCGCGAACTGGGCTGCACGCCCAGGGAGTACCAGGAACAATTCGCCGCCGGCCTGGAGCAGGCTGCTTCATCCGCATCCGCCCCCGCTCCCTCCGCGGCCCGGCCAAAAAAGAAACCCGCAGGGACATCCCTCCTCGAACCCACAAAATGACGCACTTCACCCTCTCCCACACCACCGCAGCCGACGGCATCGAGCTCTATACCTTGCGCAACCATGGTGGCATGCGCGTGGCCATCAGCAACCTGGGCGCCAGCATGATCCACTGGTGGGCGCCCGACCGTTATGGCCGCGAAGCCGACGTCCTGCTGGGCTTTGCCCGGGTCGAGGACTACCGCCACAACCCGGCCTATTTCGGCGCCATCGTCGGGCGCTGGGGCAACCGTATCGCCGGTGGCCGTTTCACCCTCGACGGCCAGCCCTGCCAGGTCGACCGCAATGAAGGCGAGAACCACCTGCATGGCGGCGCCGAGGGCTTCCACCGCCAGCTGTGGCAGGCCCAGCCCGACCCGGAAGGCCTGCGCATGATGCTGGTCTCGCCGCACGGCCAGGCCGGCTTCCCGGGCAATGTGATGGCCTCGGTGCTGTACCGGCTCGATGAGGACGGCCAGCTGCGTATCGACTACACCGCCACCACCGACGCCCCCACGCCGCTGAACCTGACCTCGCACGCCTACTTCAACCTCAACGGTGGCGCCTGCGACATCCGCGACCATGTCATTTCCATCGACGCCGACACCTACCTGCAGGTCGATGCCAGCCTGATCCCGCAGCAACAGGCCGAGGTCGCCGGTAGCGCCTTCGACTTCCGCCAGCCCGCACCCATCGGACCCCGGTTGGACTGGCCCGACCCGCAACTGAAGCTGGCCGGCGGTTTCGATCACTGCTATTGCCTGCACACCGAGAGCGAGCCGGTGGCCGGCGAGGGCCGCGTCGCCCAGCCGCTGCGCGAGGTGGCCACGGTCTACGATCCCGGTTCGGGGCGCGAATTGCGTGTCTCGACCACCGAGGCCGGCCTGCAGTTCTACAGCGGCAACTTCCTGGCCGGCGTGCAGGGGCGCGGTGCGCAGGCCTATGCCATCCACGACGGTTTCTGCCTGGAAGCGCAGGCCTATCCCGACCAGGTCAACACGCCCAACCAGGAAGCCGTGATCCTGCGCCCGGGGCAGGTGTACCGGCAGACCACGGTGTATCGGCTGGGGGTGCGGGACTGAAAAAATTGAATGGGGCGGCGATATTTTTATGTCGCTGCTGATGTCTACCTCCTTCCTGCTCTAGCCTCTTCCGATTGCGAACTGGCAGTCATCGCCGTCGCGTCTGTTGTCCCATTCCCAGATACGCTGCTGAATCCGTGCACCCTTGACGAAAAAGGGTGCACGCGGCATTTGCGCAGGTTCAGGATTGGGTCTATCATCCAATTAACCTAACCGTTAGGTTTATGAGAATCTGTTCGCATAAGGGGCTGGTCATTTCTGTGCTGACAAGAAATGAGCATTGCCCGCCGCATGTGCACGTAGGGACCACACAATGGGATGCCCGTTACCGCTTCAGTTTCTGGCACAACGGCGTTGCACTGTGGGATGTCGTTCCTGGCAGGCGTGGGCCGAGCATGGCCTTGATAGAAGAGCTGCGGCAAGTGATCCAGCAACCTGCCCATTTGTGGCGTGCTCGGGAACGTTGGTGGCTTAGCAGGCACACCGTATGCCTGGATAATCGGCAGTGAGATCAAGAGACCGAAGAGGTCGTCAGTCCGCAGCGATATCGACAGGGCGCCGTCGACATCGTTTCGGCGCGTTTCGACCCTTGGCAGGACCGGACGATATTGCAACTTGCGGGGCAATCCAGCCCCTTGGAAATCGAGCTATGACAACGATCAAGGCAAAGCAGCGCGACAATGAACCGGTCACGCCAGCGTCGTGGGAGCGGGCCGTTGCGGAAGGTCGCAGGCGCCGCAGCGCCACGCTACAGGCTACGCAGGTCAGCTATCTCCCCGGGCAGGAGGCATTGGCGGTGGGCTTTGCCGACAACACGGCGATCCTGTTGCCGATCAATAACTATCCAGAACTGGCCCGGCTCAGCGCAGCTGAACTGAGCCGTATCGTGATCGGTTACGCTGGCAGTGCCTTATGCCTGGAGGAGCAGGATCTGCATGTCTCCATCGCCGGCCTGGTGGCAGCCAGCGCGCCCTTGATGGCACTGGCGGCCACTGTGGTCGCCGCCCGCAATGGCAGTCGCAGCAGCGCAGCCAAGGCATTGGCGGTTCGTGAGAACGGCAAGAAAGGCGGACGACCACGCAAGGTGTTGTCGCCAGACCAGGGCACGCTGGACAAGACGAAATAACCTCCCCAGGAACCAACGACCAGCCCCGTTGACCAACCCGTCTCAGGTGACGGCCGCCCGGCACCGACGGCGCAGATGAGGCACAATGGCCCAGCCCGGCGGTGGCCGCAACGCCGGCCTGCTGCCGGACCAATAGGCAAGAATCGCAGCGGATTGGGTCTGTCCCTGGCACGCGGCCCGCGACACAATCCAGGGCCTGCTCATACGCAATCCGCACATCCCGGTATTTCCCGGCAGGCCCGCCCACCGGCTGCCTGCCCGCCTTCAACGCCAGCCTACTCCAGGAGATCCCATGCAAGTACATGCCTATGGCGCCCACGCAGCCGACAAGCCGCTGGAACACCTGCACATCACCCGCCGTGCCACCGGCGCGCACGACATCCAGATCGACATCGCCTATTGCGGCATCTGCCACTCCGACCTGCACCAGATCCGCTCCGAATGGCCCGGTACCCAGTACCCCTGCGTTCCAGGCCACGAGATCGTCGGTCGCGTCACGGCCGTGGGCGAGCACGTCAAGAACTACCAGGTCGGTGACCTGGTCGGCGTGGGCTGCATCGTCGACAGCTGCCAGCATTGCGAGGATTGCGATGCCGGCCTGGAAAACTATTGCGACAACATGATCGGCACCTACAACTTCCCCACGCCCGATGCCCCGGGCTGGACCCTGGGCGGTTATTCGCAGCAGATCGTGGTCAACGAACGCTATGTACTGCGTATCCGCCATCCCGAGGCCGACCTGGCCGCAGTGGCGCCGCTGCTGTGCGCCGGCATCACCACCTATTCGCCGCTGCGCCACTGGGGCGCCGGCCCCGGCAAGAAGGTCGGCGTGGTCGGTATCGGCGGCCTCGGCCACATGGGCATCAAGATCGCCCATGCCATGGGCGCGCATGTGGTGGCCTTCACTACCTCCGAATCCAAACGTGCCGATGCCAAGGCACTGGGCGCGGATGAAGTGGTGGTCTCGCGCAATGCCGACGAGATGGCCGCCCACGCCAGCAGCTTCGACTTCATCCTCAACACCGTGGCGGCACCGCATGACCTGGATGCCTTCCTCGGCCTGTTGAAGCGCGAAGGCACGATGACCCTGGTGGGCGCGCCGGCCACGGCCCATCCCTCGCCCAATGTCTTCAACCTCATCATGAAGCGCCGCTCGCTGGCCGGCTCCCTCATCGGCGGCATCCCTGAAACCCAGGAGATGCTGGACTTCTGTGCCGAGCACGGCATCGTGGCCGACATCGAGCTCATCGCTGCCGACGGCATCAATGAGGCCTACGAGCGCATGCTCAAGGGCGACATCAAGTATCGTTTCGTCATCGACAACGCGACGATGGGCGCCTGATCGTGCTGCCCTCGCCGGACGAGGGCCGCAAAGGGACAACGGACTGGCGTGTTACGCGCCAGTCCGTTTTTTTTGCCAGCTGCAGCCGCAGCGCGCGCAACCGGCATCGTCCCGAGGATCGTCTCAATGCGGCACCCACTGCGCATGCCGCCCGAACCACACCGTCAGGAATTCGACAAAGGCGCTGACCTTGGCCGAGAGGTTGGCCCGTTCCGGATAGACCGCGTAGACATCGGCACTGGGCAGCGTCCAATCCTTGAGCACCGGCACCAGCTGTCGCGATTGCAGGTGCTCGTGGATATCCCACTGCGAGCGCATGAGGATGCCGAAGCCATTCCTGGCCCACAGCACGCCGACCTCGCCGTCATTGGTGCTGAGGCCACCGCGCACCTTGATCGTCTCGACCTTGTTGCCGCGCTGCAGGTGCCAGGTGCCGTAGGCGGCATCGCTCTCGCGCAGGATGATGCACTGGTGGCTCTGCAGGTCGCGGGGTTGCATGGGTGTACCGGCAGCCTTCAGGTAGGCCGGCGCGGCGCACAGCAGGCGCCGGTTGCCGACGATCTTGCGCGCCACCAGGCGCGAGTCCGGTATGGTGCCGAACCAGATGCCGATATCGAAGGCCTGGTCGGCCAGGTTCACGCTGCGATCGGTCAGCTCCAGCTGCACCTCGACCTCGGGATACTGGCGCGCAAAGGCGACGATGGCAGGGGCGATGTGGCGCCGGCCAAAGCCGAAGGTGGCGTTGACCCGCAGCTTGCCGCGCGGTGAGCCGCGGCTGCTGGAGACACGCTTTTCCAGTTCGTTGAGCTCGTCGAGGATGCGCGCGCCGGTCTCCAGGTAGACCTCGCCTTCATGGGTGACGCTGATGCGGCGCGTGGTGCGATTGAGCAGGCGCACGCCCAGGCGTTTTTCCAGCTGCGCCAGGCGCGCGGTCACCGCCGGCGGCGTCACGCCGATATCACGCGCCAGCGCGGCCAGCGAACCGTGCTTGACCAGCCGGGTGAAGAATTCAAGGTCGGAGAGTTTGTCCATGCCGGTCCGTTCTCTTCAATTATTCATTTCAAGTTAATGATGGATTACGTTCATGTTTATTATGAACATCCAATTCATTATTACACTTGCGCTTGTCAATTCCCATGCCCCCACCCGCGCAGCGCGGGCATGGGCCGGACTGACCAAGGCAACGCTGCGCCGGTCGGCGCAGATCGAGACGATCCGGTCGCTGGACACCTACCCATAACAATCACGTCCATCGGCCCCCAACGGGAGACATCATGAAATCCTTCGCCATGGACAAAGAGAGCGGCAAGCCCGGTCTGGCGTCCACCCTGCTGCAGCACCGCATCGGCCCCTTGCCGGTGCCGGTCTTCCTGGTACTGGCGGCCATCACCGTGCTGGCCGCAATGAACCGCAAATTGCCCAACGACATGATCGGCGGCTTTGCCGTGCTGATGCTGCTGGGCTTCCTGCTGGGCGAGGTGGGCGCGCGCATCCCGCTGCTGCGGCATATCGGCGGGTCGGCCATCCTTTGCCTGTTCGTGCCGTCGGCGCTGATCGGCTACGACCTGCTGCATGCCGATATGCTCAAAGCCCTGACTACCACCATGAAGACCGCCAACCTGCAGTACTTCTACATCGCCTGCCTGGTCGCCGGCAGCATCCTGGGCATGAATCACCGGGTGCTGGTGCAGGGCTTCACGCGCATGTTCCTGCCCCTGCTGGTGGGAACCATCGCCGCCGTCGCCGTCGGTGTGCTGGTGGGCCTGGCCTTCGGCTACAGTCCTATGCATACCTTCTTCTTCATCATCGTCCCCATCGTGGGCGGTGGCATCGGCGAAGGCATCCTGCCGCTGTCGATCGGCTACTCCGAAATCCTCGGGCGATCGCAGGATGGCCTGATCGCCATGATGGTGCCGGCCGCGCTGGTGGGCAACGTGGTGGCGATCCTTTGCAGCGGCATCCTGACATGGCTGGGCGAGAAGCGCCCCGGCATCAGCGGCAACGGCGTGCTGGTGCGCGGTGGCGATGACCAGGCGCTACTGCGCAACGAGCACCTCGATGCGCCCCTGAACCTGAGCCTGATGGGCGCGGGCTTGCTGATCAGTTGTGCCTTCTTCATCCTGGGTTCGCTGCTCTCGCTCTACACCGGCATTCCCGGGCCCATCCTGATGATCGTGGCGGCAGCCCTGCTCAAGGTCTGTCGGGTGGTGCCGCCGGCCATGGAGCTGGGGGCCTACCAGATGTACAAGTTCGTCTCCGGCAACCTGACCTTCGCAATCCTGGTGGGCCTGGGCGCGCTGTTCGTCTCCTGGAAGGACCTGGCGCATGCGTTTTCGCTGGCCTATGTGGCCATCTGCGCCAGTGCCGTGGTGGCGCTGGTGCTCTCGGGCTACCTGGTGGGCAAGTGGCTCAACATGTATCCGGTGGAGTCGGCCATCGTCACGGCTTGCCACAGCGGCCTGGGTGGTACCGGCGACGTGGCGATCCTGTCGGCGGCCAATCGCATGGGACTGATGCCCTTTGCGCAGATCTCCACCCGCATCGGCGGTGCGCTCATGGTGGTGCTGGCGACGCTGCTGATGAAATACTTGCAGTAGCGTCTCAGGTGTCGGGCAGGATCTCGGTCAGCGACAGGATGGCCTGCGCCACCTCGGCGATGCGCCGGTTCTGGTTCATGGCGTGCTTGCGCAGCAGGCGGTAGGCGTTTTCCTCGTTCAAGCCCTGCTTCATCATCAGCACCCCCTTGGCACGTTCGATGAGCTTGCGTTCTTCCAGGCTCTCGCGCACGGTGGCCAGTTCCTGGGTCAGGTTCTGCAGCCGCTCGGACTGGGTGCGCAGGATATCGACGATGGAATGCGCCAGGTGCGGTCCGACACCGGCCTCCAGCCCGGGCGCGAAGGATGCCAGCGAGGCCAGCGGATCGACCGCATCCTGCTGGGCCGGCAGCAGCGCCTGGTCGTCCAGTCCCTGTTGCAGCTCCACGATCTTGTCCTGGCACTGGGCCTGCACATAGCCGGCCAGGTGGATCTCGACCTGGTGCAGGCCATCCATGCGCAGCGAGCAGCAGCGGTACCATTGATCGGCCAGTTCCGCATCCAGCGGGCGTTCGTGGCTGGTCAGCAGTTTGCGCCGCAGGCGTTCCAGCTCGGCCAGCGGCAGCGTGGCCTGCATGGCGGTCCATTCATTGCGGAAACCCTCGGCGAAGGACTCGAAGCGGCGCAGCGCCTGTTCCTGCATCTCGATCTGGTATTCGATGGTCTGTTCCTGCTCGCGCGTGATCTTGCCGGAGGCAAAGGCGGCGGCGCCGGCGGCGCGCTCGCGGCCGGCGAATTCCTTGCCCTGCATCAGGTTGAACAGCGCCACCAGGAGGCGCGAGATCTGCGGATCGACGGCCACGTCGGCAGCCTCGAAGACCAGCGCCAGCAAGGCGCCGACCAGGGTCTTGTAACGTTCGTAGCTCTGCGCGGCGGTGATGGCCAGGGCCGAGATGTCGGCGCGCAACTGCGGCAGTCCGGCCAGCGCATGCAGGGCAAAGGCGATGCGGGTGTAGAGGCGGGCGCCGTTGCTCAGGGCATTGTCGTGTTCGGTCGATTGCAGCCAGGCATTGAACTGCCGTTGCGCATCATCGCTGGCGGCCACCCGTTCCTCTCGCTGGGCGGCGTCGCGCTCGCCGCGCGAGCCCAGGTAGATGTTGGAGACGCCGCGCTCCTGCTGCAGGCAGTGGACCAGCTTGCCCACGGTCAGCACCAGCTCGCAGGTGCGCGCCAGGCGTTGCAGTTCTTCCACCTCGCAGCGGCGGGCGGTGATCAGATAGTTGAGGACGTTGTTCATGGTCGGGGCTGCATAGAGGAATCGGCCAAATGGCAAGCAAGACTCATGCTAACGGGAAATGCAGGACGCGTGATTTTCCCGTGAGACGCCCGTTCCGTGAAGCCGGTAGCTATCCCTTAGGCCAGCACCGCCACGCTCTCTCCCACCAGCCGGCCGATCAGGTCGGTATCGGGCGTGGCCGCCAGCGCGCGTGCGGCGTTCTGGCGACCGGTGGCCAGCAGCTGCTCGCCGGCAAGGGTGTATTCGCTATGGCAGGACGGGCAGTAGAGGGTATCGCCATCCCGGGCCTGGCGCGGTCGCACCACGATGGGGCCGCACATGGCACAGCATTGCAGCGGGATGCCCTGGTCGCTGTGGCCGACGATGTGCGCCAGCGCCGGGTTGTCGGCCAGGCCGATGAAGAGTCGGCCCAGTTCGGCGTCGAACTGGCGCCCGAGTTCTTCGCCGATGATCTCCATGGCGCGGGCGATGGGCATGCCGCTGCGATAGGGCCGGCTGCTGGTCATGGCATCGAAGGCATCGCAGATACCGACGATGCGGGCCACCAGCGGGATCTCGTGGCCGCGCCGGCCATACGGGTAGCCGCGCCCGTCGGGGGTCTCGTGGTGCAGCAGGATGGCGTCCTCGGCCAGGGCCGCCAGTGGATGGCCGGCCAGCATGCGCAGGCCGATTTCCGGATGGGTGCGGATGACGGCGTACTCGGCCTCGTCGAGCTTGCCCTTCTTGCCCAGCACCGCATCGGGAATGCCGATCTTGCCCAGGTCGTGCAGGAAGGCGCCGATGGCAATGCGCGAGACCGTGGCCGCATCCAGCCCGGCGGCCTCGGCCAGCAGGCGCGAGAGCCGTGCCACACGCCACAGGTGGCCGCCGGTATAGGGGTCGCGTGCCTCCACCGCCCAGGCCAGCAGATAGAGGCTGAACAACAGCTTCTCATCGGGGGAAGACGCAGCGTTTCGCGAGGTGGCCGGGGAGCGGCGGGTGGCGCGCTGCCACAGGGAAAGCAGGTTCATGCGGACTCCGGATCAACAGTGAAAGGGTGACTGGGTTGGGGTAACGGGCTTGCCTGCGAACAGGCTACCCCCTTCATTCGCTCGGGCAAGCCATCCGGTTACGGTCCATGAAAAATATTGTTCGACATTTTCTCTCAATCCCTGTAACCCTGACAGCCTGGCCGACGAATTAGGGGGAACAGACGGACGCGGCAGCGTCGCCGTCGCATCCACGCCGGGCGATCCCGGTGATGTAATCGCACCGTGGCCTGCAGGTCACGCGGAAGGGAGAACGATGTCACACGCAGGGGATTTGACTGAATTCATGGCGCAGACCTTCGAGGAGGCCTTCAGGCTGCATGCCGCCGGTCAGCTGGCCGAGGCCGAGCAGGAGTATCGCGTCCTGCTGGAACTCGATGTCGACCATGCGGCCGCGCTGCACTACCTGGGCATCCTGATGCACCAGGCCGGCCGTCACGACGAGGCCCTGGAGAGCCTGCAGCGGGCCGCCGAGCTGGTGCCGCAGCAGGCCGACTGGCGCAATGACCAGGGCAACGTGCTGTTTGCCTGCCAGCGCTACGGCGAGGCCGTGGCAGCCTATCGCCAGGCGCTGGCGCTGCGGCCCGACGATGCGCAGTTCTGGAACAACTGTGGCGCTGCCCTGCGTGAGCAGGGCGAGCGTGAGCAGGCGATCGAGGCCTTGCTGCGCGCCCTTGAGCTGGCACCGCAGCTTGCGCCGGCCATGCTGCAACTGGCTACCCTCTACGAGCAAAGCGGCGACCGCATGCAGGCCTCGCGCTACCAGTGCCAGGCTTACGTATTGCCACCGCACGAGGGCAAGTCGCCCGAGATGCTGGCGATTTCCTACTACTTCCTCGGCCAGGTGGACCAGGCCGCCCAGGTGTGCCGGCAATGGCTGGTCGACGAGCCTGCCAATCCGGTGGCGCGCCACATGCTCGACGCCTACGCCGGTGCTCCGGCGACGTCGGCCTCGCTGGACTACATCGCCCGGCGCTTCGACGACTATGCCGACCACTTCGACCACAACCTGGTGGATAACCTCCAGTACCGTGGTCCGCAGATCCTGGCACGCCTGCTGGAAGACACACTGGGGCCGGCCGGGCCCGCATTGGACATCCTCGATGTCGGTTGCGGCACCGGCCTGTGCGCGCCGGTGCTGGCGCCGCGCGCGCGCCGCCTGGATGGCGTGGACCTGTCGGCCAACATGTTGCGCCATGCACACGAGCGGGGCAGCTACCATCAGCTGGTCCAGGCCGAGGCCAGCGACTGGATGGAAGGGCGGGGCGGGCAATACGACCTGGTGGTGGCCTGTGATGTGGTGATCTACTGCGGCGGGCTGGACCGTTTCTTTGCGGCGACCCGGCATGCCCTGCGCGAGGGTGGCTATTTCTTCTTCACCGCCGAGACGGCGCAGACCGACGACGAGATTGGCGGACAAGGTTATTCCCTGCATCCCAGTGGTCGTTTCCGTCATCGGCGCGATTACCTGGAGCAGGGTTTGCGCGCCGCCGGCTTTCGCGTGGTCATCCTGCAGCAGGAGAGCCTGCGCGTGGAAATGCAGCAGCCCGTGCCCGGCCTGGTGGTATTGGCCCGCGTCTGAGTCCGTGGGGCCGCTTGCCTGTCACCGGGGGCGCGCTAAAATGTGCCCGCCACGCACGTTGCCGCATGAGGCGGCCGGTGCAACCACACAGGGAGCGGCAGCACGACATGGATACGACCTGGCTGGAAGACTTCGTCGCCGTCATTCGCACGGGGGGCTTTTCGCGCGCCGCCGAAGAGCGGGCCATCAGCCAGCCGGCCTTCAGCCGCCGCATCCGCTGCCTGGAGGATTGGGTGGGCGCACCGCTCTTTGACCGTGCCGCGCGCGTGGTACAGCTCACGCCGGCCGGCGAGCGCCTGCAACCCTTTGCCGAGGAAGTGCTGCGCCAGCTTGAGACCGGCCGCCAGGATGCCCTCAGCGCAGCCCAGGCGGTGACCGAGAAGCTGCTCTTCGCCTCCACCCATGCCTTGTCCCTGAGTTTCTTCCCCCCCTGGTTGCGCACACTGGAGCGCGAGGAACCGCTCATGTCCACCATCCAGTGGACCGCCGACAGCATGCAGGCCTGCGAGCGCCTGATGATCGATGGCGCGGTGCAGTTCCTGTTGTGCCACCACCACCGGGCTGCGGCCAACCTGCTGGCCGGCGATCGCTTTAAGTCAGTCATGCTGGGGGAGGATGTGATGGTGCCGGTAGCCGCGCCCGCCCTGGCGGGCAGCGATGCGCTGCAGGGCGGGCCGTTCCTGGCCTATTCGGATTCCTCGGGCATGGGGCGCATCCTCAAGGCAGCCTGGGACGAGGCCGGCCGCCGGCCCTTGCCGGACCCGGTATTTTCCTCGCACCTGGCGACCATGCTGGTGACCATGGCGCGCGAAGCACGCGGCGTGGTGTGGTCGCCGCTGAGCCTGGTACGCGAGGATCTGCAGTCCGGCCGCCTGGTGCAGCTGGGCGAGGCCAGTGACGAGGTGCGACTGGAGATCCACCTGTTCCGCCCACGTGTGCGCCTGCCGCGCGCAGCCGAGCGCTTCTGGGAACGCGTGGTCGATCGCGCCGCTCAGTCGGCCAGGAACTGATCCAGCTCGGCCAGTACTTCTTCCGGCAATTCTTCCTGCAGGGTGTGACCGCAATCGAGGGCGCGACCGCGCACGTCGAGGGCTTTCTCGCGCCAGGTCTGCAGTACGTCGTAGAGCGCCCCCACGGTCCCGCGTGCACCCCACAAGGCCAGCACCGGCGCGCTGATGCGCCGGTCACTGTCGGCCGCGTCGTGCTGCAGGTCGATGCCGGCGGCGGCCCGGTAGTCTTCGCAGATCGCGTGGCGCGTGCGCGGATCGAGATAGCAGCGCAGGTACTCGGCAAAGGCGGCAGGCTCGGTGGCACCAGCGATCTTGTTCTGGCCATCGATGTGCTTGCGCAGGAAGAACTCGGGATCGGCCTCGATCAGCCGTTCCGGCAGCGGGTAGGGCTGGATCAGGAAGAACCACCAGAAATAACGGGTCGCAAACTCCTTGTCGGTGCGGGCATACATGGTGGCGGTGGGGGCGATGTCGAACAGCGCCACCCGACTCACCGCCTGCGCATGATCCAGCGCCAGCCGGTGCGCCACGCGGGCGCCACGGTCGTGGCCGACCACCGCATAGCGCGGCTGGCCGAGTGCGGCCATCAGCTCGGCCAGGTCGGCTGCCATGGCGCGCTTGGCATAGTGGCTATGCGCCGGCCCACCCTCGGGTTTGTCGCTGTCGCCATAGCCGCGCAGGTCGGGGGCCACGACCGTGAAGCGGCGCGCCAGCGTGGGGGCGATCTTGCGCCAGGTCACGTGGGTCTGCGGATGGCCGTGGATGAGCAGCAGCGCTGGTCCGCTGCCGGCCACGGCGAAGCGGATGCGCACACCCGTGGAGGTGGTGAAGTCGCGTAGCGCAAAGCCGTCCAGGAAGGGGGATTCGCCTGCCTCGGAGAATGCCTGCGTCTTGTCAGTGCTCAACGTAACCATGGATTGGCCTCGAAGTGTCGCTGCTGGAATGCCAGGATATCGTCGCGCAGCGCCAGGGTCTGGCCGACCGCGTCCAGCCCCAGCAACAGGGCCTGCTTGCGCAGTGGATCGATGTCGAAGTGTATCGCCAGCCCTGCGGCCTCGATGGTCTGCCGCGCCAGATCTATCCTCAGGCGGTTGCTGTAGGGCTGGGCCGCGCAGGCCTGCAGTGCCGCCACATCCGCCGCCGGCAGGGTGATGGCCAAGAGGCCGTTGCGGGCGCAATTGTCGAAGAAGATGCCGGCGTAGGACGTCCCGATCAGTGCCCGCACGCCATATTGCATCAAGCCCCAGACGGCATGCTCGCGGCTGGAACCGCAACCGAAGTTATCCCCCACGACCAGGAAACTGGCACCTTGCCAGGCGGGCTGGTTGAGGATGAAATCGCTGCGCGGCTGGCCCTCTTCGTCAAAGCGCAGGTCATGCAGCAGGCCGCGATCCAGGCCGCCGCGGGTGATGCCCTTGAGGAATTGCTTGGGCATGATGACATCGGTATCGATATTGGCCGCCGGCAGTGGCGCAGCGATCCCCTCGACGGTGGTGAATGCGGCCATGTCAGTTCTCCTCCAGATAGCGGCGGGCATCGGCCAGATGGCCGGCGATGGCAGCCGCGGCCACCATGGCCGGGCTCATCAGGTGGGTGCGGCCGCCGGCACCCTGGCGGCCTTCGAAATTGCGGTTGGTGCTGGAGGCGCAACGCTCGCCGCTGGCGAGGATGTCGTCATTCATGGCCAGGCACATCGAACAGCCCGACTGGCGCCATTCGAAGCCGGCCGCGATGAAGACCTGGTCCAGGCCCTCCTGCTCGGCCTGGCGCCGCACCTGCGAGGACCCCGGCACCACCATGGCCAGCACGCCGTCGGCGACCTTGCGGCCGCGCAAGACCTGCGCCGCATCGCGCAAGTCCTCGATGCGGGCATTGGTGCAGGAGCCGATGAAGGCACGCTGGATGGCAATCGAGTCCGCCCGCTGGCCGGCCCGCAGGCCCATGTAGTCGAGTGCGCGCTGCATGCCCTGGCGGCGCACCGGATCGGTTTCTTCGCCGGGGTCGGGCAGGACATCGTCGATGTGCACGGCCTGGTCGGGGCTGGTACCCCAGGTCAGCATGGGGGCGATCGCGGTGGCATCCAGTTGCACCTCGGCATCGAAGACGGCGTCGGCATCGCTGGCCAGTTGCCGCCAGGCTGCCACGGCGGCGTCCCACAGGGCGCCTTGCGGCGCGCGCGGACGACCGCGCAGGTAGTCCACGACCTTGTCATCGGGGGCGATGATGGCGCCGCGTGCGCCGCATTCCACGGCCATGTTGCAGATGGTCATGCGGGCTTCCACGCTCAAGGCGGCGATGGCCTCGCCCTGGAACTCCAGCGCATAGCCGGTGGCGCCGGCCGCACCGATCTTGCCCACCAGCGCCATGATGAT
>JAFAMT010000436.1 GCA_019233085.1 Herbaspirillum sp. | reverse complement strand
CACCTCCGGCGGCATGGCCAGCATCATCGGGGTCTCGATGATGCCGGGCGCGATGGTGACCACGCGGATGCCATGGCGCGCCAGGTCACGGGCCATCGGCAGGGTCATGGCGACCACCCCGCCCTTGGAGGCGGCATAGGCGACCTGACCCATCTGGCCATCGAAGGCGGCAATCGAGGCGGTGTTGATGATCACACCGCGCTCGCCGGATTCGTCCGGCGTGGACCGGCTGATGTGCTGCGCGGCCAGGCGCGCCATGTTGAAGCTGCCGACCAGGTTGATGTTGAGGGCGCGCAGGAAGCTGTCCAGCCGGTGCGGCCCTTCCTTGCCCAGCAGCTTTTCGCCGGGAGCGATGCCGGCGCAGTTGACCAGGCCCACCACCTCGCCCATGGCAGCGGCGGCCGCAAAGGCGGCCTCGGCACTGGCCTCGCTGGTGACGTCGGTCTGCACGAAGCGGGCCTGCTCGCCCAGGTAGGCTTTCCATTTCTCGCCGGCGGCCGGATTGATATCGGCCAGCAACACCTTCGCCGACGCCTTCAGCAACGCCTCGGCCGTGGCAGCGCCCAGGCCGGAGGCGGCACCGGTGACGACGTATACGCCCTTCTTGATTCCCATGATGAGTCCTCGTTCAGATGTCAGGTGGTGACCGGCGCGCTGGCGGCGGCCCGGTCGGCTTCGCGCTTGCGCAGCACGAATCGCTGTAGTTTGCCACTGGGCGTCTTGGGCAGGGCATCGACGAACTCGATGGCACGCGGATAGGCATGGGCCGACAGGCGCCGCTTGACGTGCTGGCTCAGTTCCTCGGCCAGGGCGTCGCTGGCCTGGCTGGCTTGCTTCAGGACGATGAAGGCCTTCACGATCTCGGTGCGCTCGGGGTCGGGCACGCCAATGACGGCCACATCGGCCACGGCGGCATGTTCCAGCAGCGCGCTTTCCACATCGAAGGGGCCGATGCGGTAGCCGGAGGAGGTGATGACGTCATCGGCGCGGCCGATGAAGCTGATGCTGCCGTCGGGCTCCAGCTCGACGTTGTCCCCGGTGCTGTAGTAACCGCCGTCGATGGCCGGGGTCTCCTGCTGCCAGTAGCCGGTGAACCACAGCAGCGGCGAGCGGGCGATGTCGATGGCCAGTTCGCCGGGCTGGTTGGGTCCCAGTTCGCGGCGCTCGTCGTCCAGCACCGCCACGCGGTAGCCGGGCATGGCATAGCCGGCCGACCCCGCTTGTACCGGATGGACCAGGCCATGATGATTGTTGACCACCATGCCCAACTCGGTCTGGCCGTAGTGGTCGTAGATGGGGGCGGCCAGGGCGCTGTCGAACCAGCGCATCACCTCGGCGTTGAGCGGCTCGCCGGCACTGCTGACGACGCGCAGCCGGCCCTTGCAGGGCGCTGCCGCCCCATCACCGGCGGCCATCATCATGCGATAGGCGGTCGGCGCGCCGGCCAGGCTGGTGATGCCCAATCGTTGGATGAGCGCATAGGCGCCTTCGACGCTGAAGGCGGCTTCGTTCAGGGTGGTGGCATGGCCCAGCACCAGCGGCCCCAGGATGGCGTAGTACAGGCCATAGGCCCAGCCGGGGTCGGCGATGTTCCAGAACCTGTCTTCGGGCAGCAGGCCGACGGCGTCGCGCATGTAGACCGCGAAGGCTTGCAGGGCCCGCAGCGGCACCGGCACACCCTTGGCCGCGCCGGTGGTGCCGGAGGTGGACATCATCAGCATCAGGTCCGAACCCCGGCGCATCACTGGGGCAAACTCGCCGGACTGCGCGGCCATCTGCGTGTGGAAATCGAGATCGCCCGGCAGCAGGCTCTCTGGCGTGGTGCCGACCGTGCAGACCGGTGGGCAGGCCGGTACCTCGGCCAGTTTCTGGCGATTGGCGGTATTGGTGACGACCAGGCGGGCGTTGGAGAGTTGCAGGCGATGCTCGATGGCCTTGGGGCCGAAGGCGGTGAAGAGCGGTTGGTAGATGGCACCGGCGCGCAGGGTGCCCAGGATCGTCACCAGCAGTTCCGGGGTGCGCGGCAAGAGGCCCGCCACCACGTCGCCGGCGCCGATGCCCTGCTGCGCCAGCAGGTTGGCAAAACGGGCCGACGCCTTGCTCAGTTGCGCAAAGCTGTAGGCCTGGTGCTGGCCATCGAGGGAAATGTAATCCAGCGCCACCTTGTCGCCGTCGATATGACGGTCGCAGCATTCGACGCAGGCATTGATGCCGCTGTCGAAATCGCCCTGGAATTGCCCGGTCACCCGGGCGAGGCTGAAGCCGGCGACGGCTTCGGAATAATCGCGATGATCGCGATGGTCGCGATGGTCGCGATGACCCACATATGGCTTGGACACGCCTGTCTCCTTTATCGGAATGAACGCTGATTTCTTGTTTTGTGCGTATGCTGCGGATACTAGAGACCCCAAAGCTGGCAGGCAATGACATAACTTGCCTCATAATCTGACTGCTTTTGCCATATCCCGAGGAAATGATGGATCCCCACAGCATTGCCTATTCATTCGTGGAAGACGCGCTTGGATGCCTGTCGCGACAAGGCTTTGCGACCGAGGGTGCGTTGCGTGCCGCAGGCTTGGAGGGTGGCGCCAGGGAGGCGATCACCGCGCTGCAATATGGCAAACTCTGGCGCGAGATCGCACGCCTGAGCGATGACGAGTTCTTTGGCCTGGCAGCGCGGCCGATGCGGCAAGGCAGTTTTACCCTGATGTGCCATGCCGTGCTGCATACAAGCACGCTGGCCCAGGCGTTGCACCGGGCGCTGCGCTTCCTGCGCATCGTGCTCGACGAGCCCTACGGCGAGCTGCGGGTCGAAGACGGCCGAGCCCAGATCGTCCTGATCAGGAACCGCTCCCCCTACCCGGCCTTCGCCTACCGCACCTTCCTGCTGCTGGTGCTGGGCCTGGCCTGCTGGCTGGTGGGGCGGCGCATTGCGCTGCAGCGCATCGACTTTGCCTGCTCCATCCCCGAGGAGCGGCCGGACTACCTGCAATTCTTCGGCGTGCCGGTGCATTTCGGCCAGCCCCGCTGCGTGCTCAGCTTCGACGCCGCCTACCTCGACCTGCCGGTGATCCGCAACGAGGCCGCGCTCAGGGCTTTCCTGCGCGAAGCGCCGGGCAACCTGCTGGTGCGCTACCGGCACGACACCGGCTGGGTCACGCGGCTACGCGCCCATCTCAAGGAAAAGGCGCCGGCGGACTGGCCGGACTTCGATGCGCTGGCCGCGCAGCTGGGCGTGTCGGCGGCCACGCTGCGGCGACGCCTGCGGGAAGAAGGACAGAGCTTTGCCTCGCTCAAGGATGAGATCCGCAGCGGCCTGGCCCAGACCCTGCTGCGCCAGGGAGAACTGAGCGTGGCCAGCGTGGCCGCGCAACTGGGCTTTACCGAGCCCAGTGCCTTCCACCGGGCGTTTCGCAAATGGACGGGATTGAGCCCGGGGGCATTCAGGCGCGATCTGCAGGAAGCACGGCCCGCGGCCTAGCCCTACTGATGCCGCCCGCGTCGCTCACAGGCGGTCGGCCTCGATGATCGCCTGGGCAAACTCGGCCGGCGCTTCCTGCGGCAGGTTGTGGCCGATGCCACCGCCCAGTGTGTGATGCGCATAGGGGCCAGAGAAGCGCTTGCGGTAGGCGGCCGGGTCCAGGTGCGGCGCGCCGTTGGCATCGCCCTCCAGTGTCACCGTCGGTACCGTGATGGTGGGGAAGCTGCCCAGGCGCTGCTCCAGCGAATCGTACTGGGTCTGGCCCGGTGCCAGGCCCAGGCGCCAGCGGTAGTTGTGGACCACGATGGCCACATGGTCGGGATTGTCGAAGGCGGTGGCGCTGCGGGCGTAGGTGGCTTCGTCGAAATTCCACTTCGGCGAGGCGGTCTTCCAGATCAGGCGGTTGAAGTCGCGACGGTACTTCTCGTAACCGGCCACGCCGCGATCGGTGGCCAGGTAGAACTGGTACCACCAGTCCAATTCGGCCTGCGGCGGCAGGGGCTGGCGACCGGCGTCCACGTTGGTCATCAGGTAGCCACTCACCGACACCAGCGCCTTGACCCGCTGCGGCCACTGCGCCGCGATGATGCAGGCGGTGCGCGCACCCCAGTCGAAGGCGCCGAAGATGGCGCGGTCGATCTTCAGGGCATCCATCAGGGCGATGATGTCCAGCGCCACCACGGCCTGCTGGCCGTTGCGCACCGTGCTCTCGGAGAGGAAGCGCGTACTGCCATAGCCGCGCAGGTAAGGCACAATGACCCGGTAACCGGCCGCCGCCAGGATGGGGGCGACATCGACGAAGCTGTGGATGTCGTAGGGCCAGCCGTGCAGCAGGATCACCACCGGTCCATCGGCCGGGCCTGCCTCGGCATAGCCGACGTTGAGCAGGCCGGCATTGATCTGACGGATGGTGCCGAAACTGTTGCCGGTGCCGGCGGTGGCATCGGCGGCGCGGGCCAGGCCGGGCAGGCCGAACTGGGCGGCCGCCAGGGTGGCGGCGGTGGCGCCGAAGAGACGGCGGCGCAGGATATTGATTTCTTGGGACATCACATTCTCCGGTCGAGTGGAAGGGGCAAGACGGAGAATGCGCCGCGGATGTATCGGGCTTGTGTGGCGGAAACGGCGTTCTTGCAAGCCTGTGTAGCTGGCATGCCGCCAGATACATTGGGATACGCGCGCCTCAGCTCAACGACGACAGCACCAGTTCGGCCTCCAGTCCGGTAGGACCATCGCTGCGATTGCGCAGGGTCAGCCGCCCTTCCAGCGCCACGCTCAGTTGCTGTGCAATGGCCAGGCCCAGGCCGGCCCCGCCGGTCTTGCGGTTGCGCGAAGACTCCAGCCTGAAGAAGGGCTGGAACACCGTCTCCAGCTGATGCTCGGCAATGCCGGGTCCGGGATCGCGGACCAGGATCGCCACCGCCCCCTCGGCCAAGGGGCGCAATTCGACCTCGGCGGCACCACCGAACTTGAGGGCATTGTCGATCAGATTGCCCAGTATCCGGCGCAAGGCATGCGGCCGGGTCACCAGCGCCAGCCTGGCTAGCGGTGCGTGCAGGGATACCGCGCGGCCGGTGTCCTGGTAGTCGAACACCATGCTCTCCAGGAACGAGGCCAGGTCGATGCGCACGGCCAGCTCGGTGCTGCCGTGGGCGCTGCGCGCATAGGCGATGCCATCCTGCACCAGCCGCTCGATCTCGCCCAGGTCATTGATGAGCTTGTCGCGCTCCACGCCGGGCTCGGCCATCTCGGCGCGCAGCTTCATGCGCGTGATCGGCGTCTGCAGGTCGTGCGAAATGGCCGCCAGGATCTGCACCCGCTCCTGCAGGTAGTGCGAGATGCGCTCCCGCATGGCATTGAAGGCCATTGCCGCATGAGCCACCTCGGCCGGGCCGTCTTCCTGCAAGGGGGTGGCATTGCGGCGCAGGTCCAGGCCATCGGCGGCGTCGGCCAGGTCGGCCAGGGGCCGCAGGGCCTGGCGTACCGCAATCCAGCTGCACAGCACCAGCAACAGCAGCTGCGCCACCAGCACATAGGGCAGCCAACTCGTGAGCGGTTTCATGGCGGGCTTGATGTCCACCGCCAGGGCGCTGCCGTCGGAGAGCCGTAGATGGGCCTGCAGGTGCTCGCGCGGGCCCGGCACGGTCTGCATTTCGAAGGGATAGCGGCTGCCCAGGGCGGCACGGATCTTCGCGGCAATCGCCTGGGCGCGCTCTGAGAGCTCGTTGCTGCCGGCCCTGCCCTCGCCGATCACGTAACCGTAGTTGGCCCGCTGCAGGGGGCCGATCCACGCGGGTCGCTCGGCGGCCGGCAAGCGGTCGAGGATGGCCACCGAGGTGGCCACGTCGTTCTCCAGGGTATCGAGCATGACCTCGCGGGCCGCGCTGTAGCGCTCGAAGAACAGCACCGAGAAGGACAGCACATGGGCCAGCGCCAGCCCCGCCAGCAGGATCAGGAACAGCCGCGCGCGCAAGGTAAGCGCGCGCCGCGCGCGGGCGGCAGAGCCGTCGCCAGCGCTCACGAGCGCGCCTCCTCGATGGTGACCGGCATCGAGAAGACATAGCCTTCGTTACGGATGGTCTTGATGTAGCGCGGCTCGCGGGCATCGTCCTCCAGGCGCTGGCGCACCCGGCTCACCAGCAGGTCGATGGAGCGGTCGAAAATCTCCGCCCCACGCCCCTGGGTCAGGCTGAGCAGTTGGTCGCGGTTGAGCACCCGCTGCGGATGATCGACAAAGACCCGCAGCAGCCGGTACTCGGCACCGCTGAGGGTGACCACCATGCCATCGGGGGCCAGCAGGTTGCGCTCGCTGGTATCCAGTCGCCAGGTGCCGAAGCGCAGCAGCTTGCCGGCCTCGCTGACCTGCAGGTTGGGCGGCAGCATGCGGGTGCGGCGCAGCACCGACTTGATGCGGGCCAGCAATTCCCGTGCGGCAAAGGGCTTGGCCAGGTAGTCGTCGGCACCCATCTCCAGGCCGATGACGCGGTCGGTCTCCTCGGCCCGTGCGGTCAGCATGATCACCGGGATGGCCTTGTGCTTGCCGGCGCGCAGTTCGCGACACAGCACCAGGCCGTCGTCGCCGGGCATCATGATGTCCAGCACCACCAGGTCCACCGCGTTGCTGGCCAGGAAGGCGCGCATCTGGCGGCCGTCGGCCGCGACATCCACGCGCAGGCCGTTCTTCTTGAGGTAAGCCGCTACCAGTTCCCGGATCTCCCGGTCGTCGTCGACGATGAGGACGTGATCGATGTGTTCCACTTGCCTGCCTTTCGTATGCTTGCCGCCGGGAGCGCCGGGATGGCCAGCCTGTCTTTTACGTGCTGCGGCGCCGTCGCGCAAGTGTCGCACAGGGGGGATTTGTACCTCAATGTATCCGCAGCACGGATAGACACAGGCACTGACACTGGCGGGCCGTCGCGACACATATCGGATACACCGGCGCGGTCTCATGCGGGGGTCGCCAACGATGGCGTTCCCCCGACCTGGAGCCTCCCATGATCCTCTATCTTGCCGCCTTCCTGGGCGGACTGCTTACCCTGTTGAGTCCCTGCATCCTGCCGGTGCTGCCCTTCGTGCTGGCCCGCGCTGACCAGCCCCTCTTCACCGTGCGTCTGCCCATGCTGGCCGGCATGGCGCTGGTGTTTGCCGCCGTGACCACGCTGGCCTCGGCCGGAGCGGCCTGGACCGTGCAGCTCAACGAGATCGGCCGCAGCGCCGCCCTGCTGGTGATGGCACTGTTCGGCCTGGCGCTGCTGTGGCCGCCACTGGCAGCCCTGCTGGGAGTGCCGGGGGTGGCGCTGGGCAACCGGCTGGCCGGGCAGGCCATGCGCCCGCGCAACGCCATGCTCAGTTCGCTGCTGCTGGGTGCGGCCACGGGCTTGCTGTGGACGCCCTGCGCCGGCCCCATCCTCGGACTGCTGCTCTCGGGCGCGGCCTGGCAGGGCCCCGGCATCGGCAGCGCCACGCTGTTGCTGGCCTATGCGGCCGGCGCGGCCACCGGGCTGGGTCTGGGCATGCTGGCCGGCGCCCGGCTGATCAGCATGACACGGCGGCTGCGACCTGCCAGCCACTGGCTGCAGCGTGGCCTGGGCGTGGCCGTGCTGGCAGGCGTGGCCAGCGTGGCCGTGGGCGCCGACCTGGGCCTGCCGGGCGGCACTGGCAACACCGAGAGCCTGGAAACGCTGGCGCTCGACATCCTCGCCCCCAGCCGGACAGCGATGGCTGGCGACAACACCCGTCACGATCGGCCCTACCGCAGCCAGTTGCCCGTCGAGGGCCAGCTGCCCTCGCTGGAGGGCGCGGTCCAGTGGCTGAACTCGCCACCGCTCACCGCCGAGCAGTTGCGCGGCAAGGTCGTGCTGGTGGATTTCTGGACCTATTCCTGCATCAACTGCATCCGCACCCTGCCCTATGTCCGCGCCTGGGCCGAGAAGTACAAGGACCAGGGCCTGGTGGTCATCGGCGTGCATACCCCCGAATTCGCCTTCGAGAAGAAGATCGACAACATCAGCAAGGCCCTGGAGGAATTCCACCTCGGTTTCCCGGTGGCGGTCGATAGCGATTTCCGTCTCTGGCGTGCCTTCGGCAACAGCTACTGGCCGGCGTTCTACCTGGCCGATGCCCAGGGCCGGCTGCGTTATCACCAGTTCGGCGAAGGCCGCTACGCACAATCGGAACAAGCCATCCGCGACCTGCTGCG